>DOMR01000270.1:25384-26255 GCA_003509845.1 Chitinophagaceae bacterium
TATGTTGCTGACAATGACTTAGCCCTTGGAAGAACCTTACATTTTTTAAGTAGAACCCCATATTGGAAAGACATGTTAGTGATTATAACGGAAGATGATCCACAAGGAGGCGTTGACCATATTGATGCACACAGAAGTATATTAATGATGGCTGGCCCCTATGTGAAAAAGAATTATGTTTCTAAAACACATGCCAACTTTGGATCCATACTTAAAGTTATCTATAATGTTTTAGGCGTTCCTTATGTGAATCAATATGATATTACAGCATCCTTATTAACAGATTTTTTTACGAACAAACCCGATTTTACGCCCTATCATTTTGAATTTCCAAGTCAAGAGGTATTTGATTGGGACAAAGCCATGAAAAGATACAATCAACCCATTGATTGGAGAAAAATAAAACAAGGTCCACAAATGGATGATGAAAAGGAACAGAGAACAGAACATAATAAAACTTCAGGAACAATTATAGAAAATTAATAATAAATTTGTGAAAGTATGAAGAAGTATTATTTTTTACTTTCCCTTATTTTTTCAATTAACGTTTCTGCACAAAAAAAAGATTCTTCTTATGTTAATCTTGACTCCGCTATAGTTACTAGCAGATCTATTAAAATATTGGATATAAAAAATCCATTTGTAATAAGTTCAATTACAAATCAAAAAATAATTGAAAAGGGCGCAAGAACAACTCCAGAAGCCCTAATGGGCGTGTCAGGTGTTTTTATTCAGAAAACAAATCATGGCGGTGGATCCGCTTTTATAAGAGGCCTTACAGGGAATCAAACACTTATCGTATTAGATGGAATAAGATTGAATAATGCAATTTATAGATATGGGCCCAACCAATACCTGAATACTATCGATA
>DOMR01000270.1:26344-38729 GCA_003509845.1 Chitinophagaceae bacterium
TGGGTGGTGTAATACATGTAAAAACCAAAGAAAACACTTCGAAAGTATTGAATAAAATAAGCTTAAATAATACGAGCAAATTTATTTCAAGTGGTATGGAAAAAACAAATAGAACAGCTATTCAATATGCTACAAATAAATGGGATTTTATAGGAGGAATTTCTTTAAAAAAATATGGTGATTTAGTAGGTGGTGAAAATATAGGGAAACAAACTCCTACGGGATACAATGAAATTAATTATGATTTAAAAACTAGAATAAAAATAAGTACCCAAAGTGAACTTATTTATTCAAGTCAAAACACCATTCAAAAAAATGTTCCTATTTATCATAAAATAGCTTTAGAAAATTTTAAAACAAATCAAATCGATTATCAAATTCGTTATTTAAACTATTTAAAATACAAGTATATTAGTCATAAGAGATGGATTTCCGAAATAATTATAAATGCATCCACACAAAGAACCATTGAACAGCGATCTAATCAAAAAAATAATTCAAGTATATTTAGGAATGAAGCCGATACTGTTAAAAATATTGGATTAACAGCAGAAATAGTTTCAAAGCCTAATAAAAAATGGACCATGAATACTGGTTTTGATTATTACAAAGATGAAATTTTTAGCGAAGCCATTGAAACGAGTAGTGATATAAATACCCAAGTAATTAAAAGAGGATTATATCCCAATGGATCGATATATAAAAACAGCTCCCTATTTAATATACATAATTTAAATTTTAATAAATTGAATATAGTTGCAGGACTGCGTTATAATTTTTTACATATTCAAATGAATGAACTTACCCTAGGTAATATAGCTATAAAACCATCAGCTTTAGTATCCAATTTCGGCATTAATTACCAGCTTAACCAACACGGTTTTTTGTTTGGTTCCATTACAACTGGATATAGAGCGCCCAATATTGATGATTTAGGTAGTTTGGGTATTGTTGATTTTAGGTATGAAATTCCAAGTTATGATTTAAGACCAGAAAAATCATTAAATACAGAAATAGGTTATAAATACCGCTCGAATAAAATTGATTTTTCAATTGCAGCATTTAAAATGAAGTTAAAGGATATTATTGCAAGGGTTCTGGTAGATGGGAAAGTGATAAATGGGTATAATGTTTATAATAAAAAAAATATAGAATCCTCTTATATAAATGGTGCAGAAGTCAATTACACCTATTTATTAAGTAAATATTTAACTTGGTATACCAATGCAACTTATACCTACGGACAAAATGTAACCAAAAATGAGCCGATGAGGAGAATACCTCCCCTATTTGGTCAAAATAAAATATCCTTCGTTAAAAAAAATAAGACATTGGCTATTGCACATCAATTTGCTGGAAAACAAGATAGGCTAGCCCAAGGAGATAAGGACGATAATAGAATAGGTAAATTAGGAACTCCGGGATGGAATATATTTAATGTTGATGCAGAATGGGAATTTAAAAACTTAAGTGTAAATACAAGTTTAATTAATATTTCAAATGTGCAATACAAAACGCATGGATCTGGTGTATATGGTATGGGTAGAGCGATTAATTTAACCATCCAATGGAATATCCGTTAAGATATGACTAGACTAGACTAAATCAATCCCCCTTGATAAACCATTTATTTACTGAATTATACTTCCCTTCTAACAATATTTTATAAAAACTAGATTCATATTTAGTAATATCAATAACTGTATTTTTTTGTTTTACAGGAACTTCATTTAATAAAATATATTGATCAGTACCATATTTTGAATAATTATTACTTGTGCAAAGCCAAATCTTAACAGTACCTTCCTCATTGTAATTTTGCCAGGAAACATCTAACTTATTTTGATAAATGTTTATCTCGGGATGGGCTAGAGAAATTTTTCCCATTAATGAAACACCATCTATCTCATTTTTTATTTGCCTCGGTATATTGATCGATAAATAGTTAGCTAATGTGGGCATAATATCAACAATGCCTGGATAACTTAAACTAGCATAATTATTAAATTTTTTATTCGAAACCATCCAGGTAGAACGCTGTCTGAAACTCTGTCCGCCATGACCTTTGCCATCCTTTTCACTTCTTCCATGATCAGTCGTTATAATGATCATCCAATCTTCTTTGAAATTTTGTTTACGATATAAAATAGCATCATATATTTTCCCTATTTGAACATCTAATTTTTTTAATGCATCGATAAATGCAGGACTATCTCCAAATTTGTGTCCCATATCATCGGTAAATTCAAGATAAAGCCATGATAAATCGGGTGCATTCAATTTAATACTTTGCACTGCATCATTAGTTACTTTTTCATCAATTAAATGAATATATTTTGCTGATTTATCATGAGGAAAATTTACAGTATCTAACTCGTACCCATCTGAACTATAATCAACTTTTAAATGGTTTGTTTGTGCTAACCCATCACCCACAAGTTTTGTTCTGTTGTCTAACCAAGTACTATAAATACCAATTTTTTTATTCGGATATTGCTCTTTAAATAATTTAAAAATGCTTGGATAGGCATAATTCTGGTCTTTAATGTCATTATCCAAAACGTTATGTTTATTCGCCCATGTTCCTGTTAATAAACTATTATAACCTACCGCAGATATAGTTGGCGTTTGGCTATAGCTCCCCTTACCTCCCCCTACATGCGCTCTCCTATAACTACCGTCTTTTATAATTTTAGTAATGTTAGGTAAAGTGGTATTTTCAATTACATCTGCTGGTATACCATCCGCTATGACGAATATAGCTTTTTGAGAGAAGGATAACTTTACAAGGAATAAGGTGCTAAGTAATAAAATCGTATATTTCATAAGTCAATATTAACAAATATGGCTGTAATTAATTGTTAAATGGATATTTAGGTAAAATGATAATAATAATTTAATTTCAAAGTAAATACTGATGTAGTTCTATGAACAAAATTTTAGATACAAAGAATATAGAATTATTTTTATACATCAATAGTCATCACAACACATTTTGGGACCAAGTGATGTATTTATTGAGTAGTACAAACATTTGGATTCCACTTTACATTTATATCATTTATATCTTTTACAAAATATATAAAAGCAAAAGCTGGATTTGCATCTTAACTGCAATCATAATGATAACATTAAGTGATCAAATTTCAACTTATTTTAAATATGTAACAAAAGTATTACGTCCGTCACATGAAATTTACTTGAAAAATATAGTTCATTTGAGTAAAGCTGGGCCTGGGGGATTATATGGATATGTTTCGTCACACGCATCTAACTTTTTCACCTTTACTTTATTTTTAACTATTTTATTACCCAAAAAATATAATGGATTCAAGGTAGCTTTATTTATTTGCTCCATTTTAGTTTCCTACTCAAGGATATATAACGGTGTTCATTACCCTATGGATGTATTGAGAGGTGCAATTTTGGGCGCTATCATTGGAACAGTTTTTGGACTTATCTTAATACGCAATAAATATTTGAATTCGAAGCTGACAAATCAATAACTATTTTTTTTGGAAAATAGAATAAATTGTAAGTACGCTTTCTCTTGTTTTCGGATTTAAAAATTCGGCATTCAAAGTGCTCACATGAAATGTTGAAACTTGTTCTATTTTATTAAAATTAGTTAATAGCTCCTGATTAATAAGTTCATTTTTTACTAAAACATAATCATTGGATTTTAGACTATTTAAACTTTCAACTTGTTGAAAGCTGTGATTGCTGTAAAAATCCAAGCTTCTTTCGTAATAAACTTGGTATAAATAAAATTTGGTTTTGTCTATATTTTTTTGACGAATCATCTGGGTTACTGCATTCCCCAATTGGAATTCCAGTAATGTAGGATAAAAGAATATGGTTAATAATAAATTGGTAGTGATGATTGTAAACAAGGCAAATTGAATCACCTTAGGGATAGCTCCTATTTTTTTAAGCATTAGAATAAGGAAAAAAATACTCATTACAGACAAACTTGCTATGACAAAATAAATATTTGTATTAAATGTAAAAAGTAAAAGAACTAATAATATGGCCAATACTAAAATGTAAATAAAAATATTAATGCCATTAATAACATTTTTGAAAAATTTATTTTCCCAGTTAATGACAAGACTATATAAACTTTTAGCGGCGATGATAGCCGTAAATGGCAATACTACATATATATAATGCGGCAATTGATAATTACTAATACCAAGTGCAGTATAGGTGATCAAAAAGCCAGGGAGAACTATCCATTCTTCATTTTTGTTTACAATAAATTTAGTTCTAATTATTCTGGTGCATTCAGAAATTAGTCCAGAAATTAAAAATAAGGTCCAAGGTAAAAATCCCCACAGTAAGTTTTGAAATAGAAAAAAGAAATCATCATTTTCATGCCACACACTCTCTCCTGTTATTCTGCCAAAACTTTGTGTCCAATAAAAAAATCTTATGCCCGAAGTTCCAGTTTTCTCATACATTACTTTTTCCGGGTGTAAATCAAATTGTTGATACAATCCAATATCCATAGGTATTAATAAAATGATGATAATTACAAGCCCAACTAGATATTCCCATCTAAAAAGCATTTTAAAATTTCTATGTATTAACATATGTGGCGCAAACGAAAATATAGGCACCATTAAAGCAATAGGCCCCTTAGTCATCATTCCAAATGCAACGGCAGAAAAAGCAATAATCAATGAATGCCATTTTCTATTATTTAACCAACTAGCAAATTGCCATATTGCTAATATTACCCAAGCCATTAACATTGTATCTGTTCTTACATCATGTGTAATAAGAAACATGGCTTGTGTACTAGCTAAAATCAAAGCAGCCAATATTGCTATTTCATTGCTATAATAAAGTAGCGTAAATTTATAGGTGCTGTAAATGGCTAAAATGGCCATAAGGATAGATGGCAATCTGAAAGCAAAATCATTTATACCAAAAAAATACATGCTTAATGAACTTAGCCAAAATAGCATGGGTGGCTTATCTAAATAGTCTTTCCCTTGATCAAAAATTTGTAGAAAACTTTTATTTTGAAGCATCTCTCTGGAAATATTTGCATACTGAACTGAATCAATTTCCATTAATGGAATAAAAAGGCTTCCTAAAATGTATATAATTATACATAAAACAATATAGAATATGTATATATTTGTATAGCTTTTTTCTCTATTAAGAAACATTGTGATAATTATTATTGTTGGCGTAATATTTATTCATTAAAAGGCTCAAATTACTTAATTGACTTAAATTTAAATAAAGTAACCTAAATATACAAATGATTATTAATAAAATATCAATTATTGTTCCAGCTTACAATGAGGAAGCTACTATATCCATTGTAATTGACAAATTATTAAATTTAACTTTTATTAATAATATTAAAAAGGAAATTATAATTGTCAATGATTGCTCAATTGATCATACCGAAAATTTAATACAAGATATTATAAAGCGTAATGAAGGAGTGGAAATTGTATATTTAAAACATGAAAAAAATTCAGGTAAAGGCGCAGCTATTCATACTGGTATTAAAAATGCGACAGGTGATTATTTAATTATTCAAGATGCCGATTTAGAATACGACCCCAATGAAATCAACAAACTTTTAAAACCTGTTATTGATGGTTATGCAGATGTAGTTTACGGATCAAGATTTATTGGAGGATCACCACATCGAATATTATTTTTTTGGCATACAATAGGAAATAAATTTTTAACTTTTTTATCGAACCTTTTTACGAATTTAAACTTAACTGACATGGAAACATGTTATAAGTTATTCAAAACAAGTATCATAAAAAATATAACATTAAATGAAAAGCGTTTCGGATTTGAACCAGAAATAACTACAAAAATTGCTAGAATTAAAAATATTCGTATTTACGAAGTTGGTATTTCTTATTATGGCAGAACCTATGCGGAAGGAAAAAAGATTAATTGGAAAGATGGTTTTAGGGCCATTTATTGTATCATTAGATATAACTTATTTGCATAGTCGAATATTATATGATTCGAAAAGCCTCGATCATAAACTTAGCAGTTTCACCAAACTCTTTTCCCTTATTCATTCGATCAATCGCAGCCCTTTCATAGGCTAGCTCCTCATTTTGAACTGTTAAAATACCAAATATAATAGGTGTGGTATGCATTGCTGCAAGCTGGCTGATCCCATTGGTTACATATTGACAAACATATTCATAATGGTCTGTATCCCCCTTAATGATTGCACCTATCACAATAATTGCATTATAATTTCCAGTGCTAATTAATTTATTAGCATAAACTACTGTTTCAACTGCCCCCGGACACTCAAAAGCAGTGAATGCCATGTTTTGTTCCGTTAAATAATCTGTACAACCCACTTCTAATAAATCGGTAATATGACTATTGAATTTTGCTTTTATAATAGCAATCATTTTAATTAAATTTTATAGTGTGTTTGCCTATTTCAATTTTATCAGATAGATATTGTTGATTATGAGTGGTTTGAGTTACGCCCACTTGTAAAATATTAAATAAAAATCCAGCTTTTGTTATAGCATTAATTTTATCTGGATTATTACTCAATAAATAGAAATCATTGATTGATAATGCCTTAAGCATCCAAATAGCTTCTGTATAATTTCTATTGTCTTTTGGAAGCCCTAATTTTTCATTGGCTTCGTAGGTATTTAGCCCCTTTTCCTGCAAAGCATAGGCTGCAATCTTATTTCCAATACCAATGCCTCTTCCTTCCTGTCCTTTTAAATACACTATATACCCATGCCCATTTTCTGCGATCAAGGACAAAGCGCTATGTAATTGTTGTTGACAATCACATCTTAAACTACCAAAAATGTCGCCTGTCAAACATTCACTATGAATTCTAACAATAGGTTTATTGCTATTATTTTTCATTGAAATTAACACATGCTCATCGCCAGACAATATGTTCTCATAAACTTCAATGTCAAAATTTCCAAACGAAGTTGGCAATAAAGACTTAGAAACAAAAAGTATATGATTTTCAGATTGATTACGATAATCAACTAGCTGTTGAATTGAGATTGCCTTAAGGTCTAACCTTTTTGCAAATTCAAAAAGTTCATTGCGACGCATCATATTGCCATCATCATCCATGACCTCACAAATAATAGCAGCAGGTTCATGCCCTGTTAATTTACACAAATCAACAGCCGCTTCTGTATGCCCCTGCCTCACTAAAACACCATTAATTTTAGCAACCACAGGAAATAAATGACCAGGTTTTATAAAATCAGTTGGTTGACTGTTGGGATTGGCAATATGTTTCGCTGTAATGGCCCTTTCTTTCGCTGAAATCCCCGTAGTAATACCCAAATGTGGTATTGCATCAATTGAATCATAAAATGCGGTGTGATAAGGATCTAAATGATTAGAAGCGACGGGTGATAGATTAAGTCTTTTCGCTATTTTGGTATCTATAGCAATACAAACCAACCCTTTTGCTTGACTTGCGCATAGATTTAATTTTTCTTGAGTAGCTGTAGCTGCAGGAAAAATAATGTCCCCTTCATTTTCTCTTGACTCATCATCAACAACTAAAATGGGATTGCCATTTTTAAATGCCAATAATGCTTCTTCAATTGTATTAAACATCTTTTACGGCTCTTTTATTTAATAATCGTTCTGTATATTTTGCCAAAATATCAAATTCAATATTGACCGAATCGTTAACATTCAGTAATGACATATTTGTTTTTTCAATTGTAACGGGTATGATACATAATTCAATATCATCGTCAATAACCTTATTTATCGTTAAACTGATTCCATTAATTGCTACTGAACCTTTATAGACAACATACTTAACAAATTGGCTGGGTATGGCTATTGTAAAAAACCATGCCTTTTCCCCAGGTTGCACCATTTTAACTTTCGCAGTAGTATCAACATGACCAAGTACGTAATGTCCACCTAAATAACCATTAGGCTGCATAGGCAGCTCCATATTAATTTTAGCACCTACCTTATAATTTTTAATTATAGTTTTATCAATACTTTCAGTAGAAACAAAAAATGATAAATGATCCCCATCAATTTTGAAAACAGTTAAACAGGCACCATCAATTGCAACGCTGTCTCCTATTTGTACAATGGATCCAAACTTAGGCGCATCGACTACAAGCTCCCATCCTTCCGCATCAGGCAAAATGGATGCTATAAATCCGTCAGATACAATTCCTGTAAACATATGCTAAATTGTAGGTAATTTTGAGATGCAAAGATAATCTAAATGAATTCCGAAGACTACTTACATATCGCATTTTTATTAGCGAAAAGAGCAAATTCTAAAGATATTAGACCCAACCCATATGTAGGGGCTATTGTCGTGGATAATAATGGCGAAATTATTGGAGAGGGCTATCATCAAAAAGCAGGTGAAGCCCATGCCGAAGTGCTGGCAATTAATAGTGCATTAATAAAAAACAGTGATTTATCCAATGCTACCTTATATGTTACAATGGAACCCTGCTCACACACAGGTAAAACACCTCCTTGCACGAATTTAATTTTAGCACATAAAATACCAAAAGTGGTTATTGGATCCATGGACCCAAATCCTTTGGTATCAGGCGCGAAAATATTATCTGATGCAGGCGTTAATGTAGAAATAGGTATCCAGCCCAATATTGTAGAGCTAAATAGCACTTTTAACATAAATCAGTTAAACAAAAGACCAAAGTATGTTTTAAAAGCAGCGACAACCATCAATGGCAAAATTGCAGATAGACATGGTAATAGCAAATGGATATCCAATGAAAAAAGTAGAGCCTATGTTCATCAAATTTTAAGATCAAATGCCGATGCTATTTTGACCACGGCACAAACCGTAATTAAAGACAATGCAAAGATGAATATTAGGGTGCCAGATGAAGATGCTAAAGAATTAAACCTAATAATTATTGACAGGGCATTAGCTGTACTAGAAGTACAGAATAAAAACTTAGGCATTTTTTACCAAAGAAACAGGACCAAAATTTATTTATTGACGGATAAGGAATATACAGATGAATTGCCCAAAAATATTGAAATTATAAAAGCAAATTTTCCCGAAGGAGCAATTGATCTATCTGAATTAAACGAACTGTTATTAAGTAAAAATATTTGCGAGATTTTGGTGGAGGGTGGTGGAAAATTAAATGCAACCTTAATCAAGCAACAAATAGCAGATGAGCTAGCAATGTTTATTTGCCCTAGTTTACTTTTAGACAATGAGGCTATAAATGTATTCAACGATTCGGAATTTCAATCCATTGAAAATAGCGTACAACTAAATTTGACCGAGACCACGCAATATGATAATGATATTTTTCTTAAATATCTAATATCCTATTAAATAAATATTGCAAAAAATATATTTACTTATTTAAAATTTTAATCACTTTGGTTTGAGAAGTGTGGGCCGAGAAAAGCCCAAGGGCACCACCAATAATATTATTAGGCGGATTTGATGGCGCAGTGCCTCCACCAGGGCCTGCACCACTTTGTTGCGAAAGCGAGTAAAAATATAAATTAGCAGCAGGACTTATGCATTGCATTTCAACTGAAATACTATCAAATAATTTTACAGAAATTTTTTCGGTACCATTATTTAATGGGCGTTGATTAATTTTTCCATTATTTAGGTTATCGTTAAAAATATTATAAATACCATCCAGGGTATCATTAATTTTTTGAATAAATCGATAACTATTACCAAGCCCCACTGGATCTTGGTAAACTGGAATAATACTATACCGATTTTCACCATTTACAGGAAATGAATTAATCCTAAGGCTGTCTAAATTTACTTTCATCGGCATCGTAGTTTGAGCCGTATATATTTTACCATCTACCTTGACTTCTAAAGAATAAGTATTGCCATAAACACCACGAATCCTATTGGTTTTGTAAATACCTCCAGTTGTATGTTTAAGGGTATCCTTACTACCCATATTATCGGAAATAATAATACTGCCATTGCTAACTATTGGGTAAATATTAGGTTGATTAATACTGATCGATTTGGAAAGTTTTACAAAATAAGGGCCAGGCTGATCAGTAATGTTAGCCTCAATGATAACCTGTGAATCATTATTTTCTATAGGTAGCGTGATTACTTTTTCACAGCTTGTGAATAGAAATAATATAAAATATAAGTATTTAAAAAATTTGAAGTACATCATCATTAAAATTTAAAATTATAGGTTATACTTGGCACCCATCTAAATAAAGCTGTTTGTATAATTTGCGTTTTTGAATTATCTGAAGGATCATCTTGGAAAGATATTTGATACGCATTTTCCCTTCCGTAAACATTATACAAACTAAAATTCCATGAACCTGCATTTTTCTTTTTATTCTTATTTTCATAAGTGGCACTTAAATCAAGTCGATGGTAATCAGGCATTCTATTCGCATTACGATTCGCATATTGATAAATGGTTTGTTCACCTAATGCATATTTTCCAGTGGGGAAGGTCACTGCGTTTCCAGTACTATAAACAAAAACACCGGAAACAGTCCATTTTGGATTTAGTTCTAAAATAGTTACAATCGAAACATCATGGGTTCTATCTTGCTTTGCATTATACCAGTTTCCATCATTAATACCATCTATCTTTCTTTCGGTTTTTGACAATGTATAACTAATCCATCCTGAAAATAAGCCAATTTTCTTTTTTGCTAAAAATTCAAAGCCATACGCGCGTCCAACCCCATATAACAAGGAACTTTCCACATCAGCAATCGTGTTGATATTGGTCCCGTCCTTGTAATCTAATTGGTTTTGCATACGCTTATAATATAGCTCCGCACCTAATTCATAGGTATTATTTTTGAAATTCCTAGCGTAACCAATACTTGTTTGATCCGCTAATTCAGGTTTAATATTATACGAATTTCCGATCCATTGATCCGAAGGGCTTGCTGCTGTTGCATTACTTAATAAATGTAAATGTTGCACATTACGCGCATAGGCAATTTTAACACTACTTAAGTCATTAATTCTATAATTACTGGTGAATCTTGGTTCAGCATTCATGTAAGTTTTTCCGAATTCATTTTTTTGTAATAAAATAGATTGGGTTATTGCATTGTTATTATAAACATTATATTGATCCCCACCCATTATTGAATAGGCAGATATTCTTAAACCATAATCAAATGTGAGCTGTTGGTTTGCTTTGAAATTATTATTAAAATACAACGCGTTTTCAAGTCCATTCCTTCCTACTTTATTAATATTATTGTTAACAGTACCGCTAAAAACACTTGGCGTAATGGTATGTAAAATTGAATTAAATCCAAAACGAATCGTATTTTTTGGATTTAGGTAATAAGTATAATCTTGCTTAAGATTAACATCCTTAATGTTTGAATTTACATTAAAATTAGTTTCACCATTTTTTAAACCTACATTATAGCTATAGTCACTGTAGATGAAGGATGTATTTAAGAATAATTTATTATTGACAATCCTATTCCAACGTATTGTTCCCGTTTTGTTGCCCCAATTAATCCTAAAACTGCTCCCTAATCCTAATTCATCTTGACCAAAATAACCAGAAAAATAGATTCTATTCTTATCGTCTATTTTATAATTTGCTTTTGCATTCAAATCATAGAAGTACAATATATTATCCTTGAATTTTTCGGAAGCTTTTAAAAATACATCTGCATATGTTCTTCGTCCTGATAAAATAAAGGAAGATTTATCTTCTTGAATGGGTCCTTCAATACTTAATCTACTACTAATTAAACCAAGCCCGCCATTAACTGTATAATTTTTGTTATTACCATCTTTCATCTTTACATCTAACACAGAGGATAATCTCCCACCATATTGTGCTGGTCCATTCCCTTTTATTAAAGTAGCGTCCTTTATTGCGTCACTGTTAAACGTACTAAAAAAACCCAGTAAATGCGACGCATTATAGACGGGGGCTTCGTCAAGCAATATTAAATTTTGATCTGCAGCACCGCCCCTTACATAAAATCCACTATTCCCCTCCCCTGCCGACTTCACGCCAGGGAGCAACTGGATCGTTTTTAAAACATCTTTCTCGCCAAAAATCACAGGCACCTTACTAATGGACTGCATATTTAGCGTCTCTGTACCAATCTGCGCTTTAGTTAAGTTATCATCCTTTCGCTTAGTTGATACAACAACTTCGGCTAGTTGGTTTTTGCTTTCTAAAAAAACATTGGTAATTAAAGGGGCATTCAATAAAATTGGAATTCTTTTCTCTTCATACCCTACAAAACTAATTCTTAAATCATACTTACCCTTGGGTAAGGAAATTGCATAAAAACCATACTCATTTGATGTAACTACCACATTGACTAACTGATCAATTTTAATTACAGCACCAATAATTGATTC
>DOMR01000213.1:0-3645 GCA_003509845.1 Chitinophagaceae bacterium
AACGTTTTAATAATTAATGGCATTACCGAACAGAGGACCCAGATTTAACCCCAGGTTTCAAAGACAACAAGAACCAGAGCATCGTATTAATGATCGCATTCGCGTTCCCCAAATCAGATTAGTTGGTGATAATATCACAGTGGGTGTATACAATACCCAGGAAGCGCTGAAAATAGCTGCTGATCAAGGTTTGGACCTAGTGGAGATTTCTCCAACTGCTGATCCCCCAGTATGTAAAGTAATTGATTATAAGAAGTTTCTTTACGAGAAAAAGCGTAAGGAGAAGGAAATGAAGGCGAACTCAAAACAATCTGAGATTAAAGAGATTCGTTTTACACCAGGAACAGATGACCATGATTTTGATTTTAAAGCAAAACACGCTGAGAAGTTTTTACAGGATGGAAATAAGGTAAAAGCGTATGTTCAATTTAAAGGTCGTGCTATTATGTTTCAGGACAGAGGCCAATTGTTATTGTTGAAATTTGCAGAACGGTTAGCAGAGGCAGGCACCTTGGAAAGTATGCCAAAGTTGGAGGGTAAAAGAATGTTTGCCATTTTTCAACCAAAAGCAGGCGGTAAAAAGAAGGCTTCAAGCTAGTTAAATAGCTGATTATCAATATATTTATACCGTGAGTCATTCATGCAAATTGAGTGACTCATTTTTTTTGCCATCTCACCATTCTAGTGTACCTTCGCCATCCATTTCCCACAAGGCTCAACAAGTGTCTCGCCCGTGCAAGACCGCCAGTAGGGAGTAATCTATAAGATTATATAATGCCAAAAGTAAAAACTAACTCGAGCGCAAAAAAGCGTTTTAAAGTTACTGGAACAGGTGAAATCACCTTCCAAAAAGCCTTCAAAAGACACATTCTTACAAAAAAATCCACAAAGCGTAAAAGAGCGATGAGGAAAAAAGGTTTGGTAGCTTCTACCAACAAGGACTTTGTACTTCGTCTTTTAAGATTAAAAGGGTAGTATCCGATTAATTCCCAGTGAGTAAAAACATTTAAATTAACCGAATCCGAATTACATCTTATTAGATAAACAGGGTTCAAAAAAATATTAACTATGCCACGTTCAAAAAATGCCGTTGCATCTAGAGCAAGAAGAAAAAAGATTTTAGATCAAGCAAAAGGTTTCTATGGTAAGCGTAAAAACGTATATACCGTTGCCAAAAACGTATTAGAGAAAGGTTTAACTTATGCATTCGTAAGTCGTAAAATTAAAAAGCGTGAGTACCGTACTTTATGGATTGCGCGTATTAATGCAGCAGTTCGTGAAGAAGGACTTACTTACAGCCAATTCATTAACTTGTTAGCTAAGAAAGGTTCTGACTTGAACCGTAAAGTATTAGCTGATTTAGCAATGAATGAGCCAGAGACTTTCAAAAAGATTGTACAATCAGTTAAGTAGTTTTTTCGCCTTTTATAAAATATAAAGGCTCAAAAACTTATCTCTTATGATTTTCAAATCCCCTCCGATACTCGGAGGGGATTTTTGGTTTTTCGCCTTTTATAAAATTTAAAGGCTCAAAAAACTTTTCTCTTATGATTTTTAAGCCCCCTCCATCTTATGGAGGGGGCTTTTGTTTTATCGCCTAATCGCAGGGGGCAATTTACTCTCAAAAATCAGGCACAATATCCGTTCAAAGAACTATTTTTGTTTCCTGAATTTTAACCCATAAACAATTGCATAAGAAATGAACAATACCTACACTTCCTTAGTGAATCAAACATTCCATTTTCCGCAAGAAGGATTTGAAGTGGATGATAATGGTTATTTACAATTTAATGGGGTGGATTTAAAAGAGATTATTGAAAAACATGGGACACCTTTAAAGTTAACTTACTTGCCAAAAATTGGCATGCAAATAAAAAAAGCCAAGCAAATGTTTGCCGCTGCTTTTAAAAAACACAAATATACTGGGGAATATTTTTATTGTTACTGTACTAAAAGTTCTCACTTTTCTTTTATTGTGGAAGAGGCATTAAAACAAAATGTTCATTTAGAAACTTCATTTGCTTATGATATTGATATTATCAACAGATTGTATCAACGTAGAAAAATAAACAAGGATATATTTATTATTTGCAATGGCTATAAGCAAAAGCAATATACAAGTCGTATCTCAAAATTAATCAACACTGGCTTTAAAAATGTGATCCCAGTTTTAGATAATGTGGAGGAGCTACAATTTTACAAACGCAATACCAAACAACCTTTCAAGCTAGGGATTAGAGTGGCTTCCGAGGAAGAACCAAGTTTTCCTTTTTATACCTCTCGTTTAGGAATTAGGGCCAAAGATATTTTAGAATTTTACGTAGATGAGATTGAAGGATATGAAGATAAGTTCCAATTAAAAATGTTGCATATCTTTTTAAATAAAGGCATCAAGGATGATATATATTATTGGTCTGAGTTAAACAAGATCATCAACTTGTATTGTCAACTTAAAAAAATATGTCCTGAATTAGATTCAATTAATATTGGTGGTGGATTTCCAATCAAACATTCATTAGGATTTGAATATGATTATCAATTCATGATCAATGAAATTGTTTCCAATATTAAAAAAGCATGTAACAAGGCAAAAGTACCCATGCCAAATATATATACCGAGTTTGGTAGTTTCACAGTGGGTGAGAGTATGGCACACATTTATAAAGTATTAGCACAAAAAAAGCAAAACGATCGAGAGTGTTGGTATATGATTGATTCTTCCTTCATTACTACCTTGCCAGATACCTGGGGTATTGGTGAAAAGTTTTTGATGTTGCCAGTGAATAAATGGGAGAATGATTATCAGAGGGTCGTCTTGGGCGGGTTAACTTGCGATAGTCATGATTATTATGATTCCGAAGAACATATTAATGAAGTGTTCCTTCCAAAATTAAAGAATGATTTAAAGGAGGATAAGGTCGAAGAAAATAATGAACCATTGTATGTTGGATTTTTCCATACAGGCGCGTATCAAGATCAAATTAGTGGTTACGGGGGTATTAAACATTGTTTGATTCCTTCACCTAAGCATGTTATAGTCGAAAAAGACCCTAAAACCGGTAAGCTGGTGGACTGGGTTTACGCCAAGGAGCAAACTGCTCAAAGCATGCTTAAGATCCTCGGATATCTTCGCTAAAAGCGTAAAACAAGCCTAATTATACCATTTTTGGCCGGTTAATCTTATGTTATCATATTATTAAGTGCCAAAATGTCTCGAAAACAAATTTGTAGGGCATTTCTAAAATCCCTAATTTTGGTATAAATAGTAGAAGATATGTACCCTGAAGAGATTGTATTACCAATGAAAGCAGAATTAGTTGATAATGGATTTGATGATTTAACAACTGCTGCCGAAGTTGAAACTGCAATAAATAATCAAGGAACAACATTGGTGGTTATAAATTCAGTTTGTGGTTGTGCTGCTGGTGCTTGTCGACCAGGTGTTTTAATGGCAGTCGCAAATGCAACGAGTAAACCAACAAAAATCACAACTACATTTGCAGGTTTTGATATTGAAGCGGTTAATAAAGTAAGACAAATGCACTTACCTTATCCTCCATCATCACCCGCAATTGCATTATTCAAAGATGGTCAATTGGTAAATTTTATCGAAAGACATCAAATTGAAGGAAGACCGGCTCAAGT
>DOMR01000213.1:3720-12067 GCA_003509845.1 Chitinophagaceae bacterium
TTTTTGTTTTTAGATGGGTTAGTAAATACGGCCGCACTTTCTAGTGTGGCCCTTTTTTTATACTTAAATCAAATATTCTAAGTAACATTGTAAACTATAATCATAATCAAGCATGTATCCCAATCTGTATTATTTAATTGACGATTTATTTGGTGTAAAATTAAACGGACTTAGACTCGTCAATTCATTTGGATTTTTTGTAGCTATAGCTTTTGTGGCCTCAGGGTTCGTTTTATATTCCGAATTAAAACGCAAGGAATCCTTGGGGGAGTTTACATCTACGGAGGAATCAATTATTATTGGGGCACCTGCTAGTTTGAGTGAATTATTAACCAGTTTTTTCTTTGGATTTTTATTTGGTTACAAAATAATTGGGGCATTTACCATAGCGGATGCTTTAAATAATACGCAGGCTTTTATTTTATCCCTGCAAGGTAATATGGGTGCAGGTATTTTGGTTGGCGCAATTTTGGCATATTTGAAATGGAAGGAAAAAGACAAAGAAAAATTAGCAAAGCCAGAAACGCGCAAACTATTGCTGTGGCCGCATGACAGAGTAGGTGATATAGTTTTGCAAGCAGCCTTATGGGGATTTTTGGGTGCGAAAATTTTTCACAATTTGGAGAATTTAGATGAGTTGATGCTTGATCCTTGGGGGTCATTAATTTCATTCAGCGGACTTACTTTTTATGGTGGATTAATATTGGCAACTATTGCAATTATCGTATTTATTCGTAAATATAATATGCGCGTGATTCATTTTGCAGATGCGATGGCACCCACCATGTTATTTGCTTATGCAGCAGGTCGAATTGGATGTCATATTAGCGGTGATGGTGATTGGGGAATTGTTAATTCAGCACCTAATCCTTTTGTATGGTTACCAGATTGGATGTGGTCCTATCAATATCCGCATAATGTGGTAAATGCAGGCGTGTCCATTCCGGGATGTGTTGGAAATTATTGTAACCAATTACCTGAGGGCGTTTATCCAACTACTTTTTATGAAGTAATTATAATGTTCCTATTGTTTTTGATTGTATGGATGGTTCGGAAAAAAATAACGCAACCAGGAATCATCACAGGGATCTATTTCATTTTTGCTGGGGGCGAACGTTTCTTTATTGAGAAGATAAGGGTGAACAATAAATATACCTTTTTACCTTTTCAACCAACACAAGCTGAATTAATATCAGTTATTTTAATTATATTAGGTATTGTATTTTTAGTGAAATCAAAAAGCTGGTTCCCTAAAAAAATTCAAAAATCTTAAATTATATATTATGCCATCCTTTGACATTGCGAGTTCCGTTGATATTCAGACCTTAGATAATGCGATTAATATTGTAAAAAAAGAAATCACCAATCGATTTGATTTTAAAGGCAATCATGTGGTGATTGATTTAAACAAAAAAGAATACGTGATTAAAATGGAATCTGAATCAGACATGAAAATTCAACAAATTATTGATGTGGTTATAAGTCGTTCCATGAAACAAGGCATTGATCCTTCGGCTTTTGATTTTTCAAAAGATGCCTATCCGAGCGGTAAAATTTTCAAAAAGGATGTCACTGTTCGTAATGGCTTAAAACAAGAAGACGCCAAAAAGGTGGTAAAGTTGATCAAGGAGAGTGGTTTAAAGGTACAGGCAGCTATAATGGATGATATTGTTCGCGTAACAGGTAAGAAAATTGATGATTTACAGGATGTTATAGCGGCCTGTAGAGCTGGTAACCTGGGATTACCGCTTCAGTATATCAATATGAAGTAATTGTCGTTAGGCCTTTTTAGCCGCTAAAATTTGGCTAAACCCTTGGTTTTACCTAAATTTGCAACCTATTTAATAAATTGTACGGCAAAAACCGTGCATCCTTAAAAATCATATATAATGAAACAAGGTATCCATCCAGAATCGTATCGTTTTGTAGTGTTCAAGGACATGAGTAACGGTACCTCTTTTTTAGGTAAATCTTCAGCGCAAACTAAAGAAACCATTTTATTTGAAGACGGAAATGAATATCCAGTCATCAAATTGGAGATTTCAAACACTTCACATCCTTTTTACACTGGTAAAAACATGTTAGTGGACACAGCTGGACGTATTGATAAATTCAATAAGCGTTACGCTAAGAAAAAATAAAATAGCCCATTAAAAAGCTTTTTTTATAAATTATTAAACCCTTTCTTACATAGTAAGAGAGGGTTTTTTGTCATTAATTAGCTTTTTGTTTATAGGGTGAATAGGGTTAAATGGTTGGTTCATTGGTATTATAACAATTTCAAAGTTTTGTATACGATTGCTTTATATGATGGCGTAACTTTGAATACAATTTAAAGAAAAATGCAAAAACTAGATATACTTGCTTTTGGTGCACATCCGGATGATGTAGAACTAGGTTGTGGTGGAACGCTTTTATCATCTGTTGCCCAAGGTAAAAAAGTGGGCATTATCGATTTAACCAAAGGGGAACTAGGAACCCGTGGGAATAGTTCGCAACGATTAAAGGAGGCGCAATTGGCAAGTCAAATTATTGGTGCAGCCGTTCGCGAAAATTTAGGGATGCCTGATGGATTTTTTGAAAATAACAAAGAAAATCAATTTGCGATTATTGAAATAATTCGTTGTTACCAACCTACTATTATTTTATGTAATGCTGTGGATGATCGACATCCTGATCATGCACGTGCAGCACAGTTGGTGGAGACGGCTTCATTTTTATCGGGCTTGGTAAAAATACAAAGTACCCACAATGGCCAAGTGCAAACAGCTTGGAGACCCAATCAAGTGTTTCATTATATACAATCAAAGTCATTAGCACCTAATTTTGTCGTGGATATAAGTGCTTTTATGGATAAGAAAATGGAATCCATTATGGCCCATGCTTCTCAATTTTATGATCCAAATTCAACGGAACCAGAAACATTTATTTCAGGTGCTGCATTCATTGAATTTATAAAAAGCAGGGCCAAGGAGTTAGGCCACCAAATTGGAGTGGAATATGCAGAAGGATTTATAACGCAAAAGTTGTTGGGGTTGCGTAATTTTGATTCAATAATTTAATTCATTTTATATGGCAATCGTAAAAGTAGGAATTATACAAATGTCTTGTGATGCAGATAAAACTGTGAACAACCAAAAGGCAATTGAAAAAATTAGGGAAGTTGCAAAACAGGGCGCCCAAGTTATTTGTTTACAAGAATTATTTTCTTCTTTATATTTTTGTGATGTTGAATCCTATGATAACTTTAAATTAGCAGAACCTATACCAGGAGAAACCTCTAATACTTTAGCTTCATTGGCAAAAGAATTAGGCGTAGTGATTATTGCCTCCTTATTTGAAAAAAGAGCGGAAGGACTTTATCACAATACAACAGCGGTTTTAGATGCAGATGGTGCTTATTTAGGTAAGTATCGTAAAATGCATATCCCTGATGATCCTTCTTATTATGAAAAATTTTATTTTACACCAGGTGATTTAGGCTATAAAGTTTTCAAAACAAAGTTTGCAACCATTGGCGTTTTAATATGTTGGGATCAATGGTATCCGGAAGCGGCACGTATTACGAGTTTAATGGGTGCGGAAATGTTATTTTATCCAACCGCCATTGGTTGGGCAACATCGCAGGATGACGCAACCAACACGGAACAATATAATGCTTGGCAAACCATACAACGCAGTCATGCAGTTGCGAATGGTGTACCAGTAATTAGTGTGAATAGGGTTGGGTTAGAGCAAGCAGGTGCAATGAAATTTTGGGGCGGTTCCTTTGTCAGTAATCCATTTGGAACCTTACTTTATAAAGCATCTCATGACAATGAAGAAGTTGCGGTGATAGATATTGACACGGAAAAATCGGACAGTTATCGAACGCATTGGCCGTTTTTACGTGACCGTCGTATTGATTCCTATGAACCCATTACTAAACGATATATTGATGATGCAGAATAATCATTTAAATGAATTAAGGAAAATGGGTGATGGAGTAACGCCAAAATCAATGGGCTATTATTTTCCTGCCGAATTTGCAAAACATGATGCAATTTGGTTAACCTGGCCACATAAGGAGGAAAGCTGGCCTGGTAAAATTGCAAGTATTTATCCATCCTATACGGAGTTTGTTAAAGTTGTTGCGCTGACGGAACGTGTTTGTATTAATGTCGTTGATGAAAAAATGCGCAACTCTGCAAATAAAATGTTGCAATTGGCAGGTGTTGATTTAACTAAAGTAACTTTTTATTTACATCCTTCCAATGATGCTTGGTGTCGGGATCATGGACCTTCCTTTTTAATCCGCAATCATCCTGAAGATAAAAAAGCAATTGTTGATTGGAATATTAATGCATGGGGTGGCAAATATCCACCGTATGATTTGGATGATGTAATGCCAACAAATATTGCGAAGGCATTAAATTTACCTGTTTTTTATCCGAAAATAATTATGGAAGGAGGCTCGGTTGATTTTAATGGCGCTGGTACTATAATGACCTCAAAATCATGTTTGTTAAACCCCAATAGAAATCCGCATTTAAATCAATCACAAATTGAAAAATATTTATGTGATTATTATGGGATGGATCAGGTGCTAATGGTATCTGATGGTATTGTAGGAGATGATACCGATGGACACATCGATGATACGGTTCGTTTTGTTAATGAGGATACCGTTATTACAGTCATTGAAGATAACGTGTTGTCAGAAAATCATGAACTATTACAACAAAACTTGAAGGAGCTCAAACAAATGCGTTTGTTGAATGGTAAACAATTAAATATTGTAGAATTGCCAATGCCTGCAGATGTTATTTATGAAGATCAAATGCTCCCAGCATCTTATGCTAATTTTTACATTAGTAATGGGCATATTATTGTACCTACTTTTAGATGTAATAAGGATGATAAAGCAATGCAAATAATACAATCCTGTTTTCCAACACGACAAGTAGTTGGGATTGATTCAACGGATATTATTTGGGGCTTGGGAAGTTTTCATTGCCTAAGTCAGCAAGAGCCAAGTGTGGATTAATATTAGCTAATAAACATTTTTTGTATTCAAATATAAATAGATGTAATATCTAGGAAAATTTTATCAAAACTTTCAAAGAATCAAAATCATTACAGATCAATATTATCTATCCATATGAAAAATAAATTTTCGAAATTATATTTTGCTTTAATTATATTCTCAGTTATCGCTTTATTTGCCTGTTCTAATTTCCAATATGCTAAAACAAATAGTTTTTACAAAGCAAGAGCTAAGGAACTAGTTGCTATTTTAAAATCAAATCCTGGGATTCAGACCGTTGATTCATTAGCAAAAGCAGCGCAGTGGGTGGGTACCACTAATTTTGATTTGCGTAAACCTAATTTTGTGATCATTCATCATACTGCGCAAAATTCTTGTGAACAAACTTTACAAACATTTACATTGGAACGTAGCAAAGTGAGTGCGCATTATGTGATATGTAAGGATGGCACTATACATCATATGTTGAATGATTATTTCAGGGCTTGGCATGGAGGCATCGCAAAATGGGGAAATAATACAGATATAAATTCAAGTTCTATAGGTATTGAATTGGATAACAACGGGTTTGAACCTTTTGATTCCGCGCAAATAAATAGTTTGGTTTCTTTGTTAGATAAATTAAAAAGGTCATATAATATTCCTGATGCCAATTTTATTGGTCATGGAGATATTGCACCAAAACGTAAAGTGGATCCTAATATCAATTTTCCTTGGCAACTATTAGCGACCAAAGGATTTGGGGCTTGGTTTAATCCGGATGCCACCATACAATTACCTACTGGTATATCTATTCCTCTAGCGCTTAATTTAGTGGGGTATGATATTAAGGATACCACAGCTGCTAAGTTGGCTTTTAAGCGTCATTTTAGACAGGATAGTTCCGCTATTATGAATGAACAAGACCTTTCTGTTTTAGCGCAATTATTATTAAATAAAGTACAAAAATAAATTTTTATACTAACAATTGTTAGCGTAAATTTATACAAACTTTGTATATGGATTTTAGATTAACGGAAGAGCAATTAATGATTCAAAAAGCGGCGAGTGAATTTGCACAACAACAATGTTTGCCAGGAGTTATTGAAAGAGACGAGCTGCAAAAATTTCCCAAAAATCAAATTGAACAATTAGCGGATTTAGGTTTTTTAGGTATGATGACTGCACCTGAATTTGGTGGTGCAGGAATGGATACCGTATCCTATGTATTAGCAATGGAAGAAATTTCAAAAATTGATGCAAGTGTGAGTGTTTGTATGAGTGTGAATAATAGTTTAGTGTGTTGGGGCTTGGAACATTATGGAACTGATTTTCAAAAACAAAAATATTTAACCCCGTTAGCACAGGGAAAAAAAGAGGGGGAATTGTATTTAGGCGCTTTTTTATTAAGTGAACCAGAAGCAGGAAGTGATGCAACACATCAGCATACATCAGCCGCGGATAAAGGGGATCATTATATTTTAAATGGGGTTAAAAATTGGATCACCAATGGATCAAGTGCTTCCGTTTATTTAGTGATGGCGCAAACTGATGCTAGTAAAGGGCCCAAAGGGATTAATGCATTTATTGTTGAAAAAAATACGCCGGGTGTAACCGTGGGGCCGAAGGAAAATAAAATGGGTATACGCGGCAGTGATACACATGCCGTTTCATTTACGGATGTGGTCGTGTCGAAACTAAATCAAATTGGGGCAGATGGGTTTGGTTTTAATTTTGCAATGAAAACCTTGAATGGAGGGCGAATAGGAATAGCAGCACAAGCATTAGGTATTGCTAGCGGTGCGTATGAATTAGCATTGGCGTATAGTAAACAACGCCAATCATTTGGAAAGCCGATACATGAACATCAGGCAATTCAATTTAAGTTAGCCGAAATGGCCACGCGTATTCAAACAGCCAGATTTTTATGTTATCATGCAGCATGGGAAAAGGACAATGGAATGGATTATACTTTATCTGCAGCCATGGCAAAATTACATGCAAGTGATACAGCAATGTGGGTGACCACCGAAGCAGTGCAAGTGCATGGTGGGTATGGTTTTGTTAAAGAATTTCATGTGGAAAGGTTAATGCGTGATGCAAAAATTACACAAATTTACGAAGGTACGTCTGAGATACAGAAAATGGTGATTGGCCGAAGTATTACCAAATAATTTTAGTTTTAATCCTATTTTTGTGCAAAAGGGTGCGTCCCTTTTAAAGTATAGCATAATATATTTAGATGTCTGTTAATATTGAATTTTATAAAGAAGTAACTACTTATTTACAATTAAATAAAGTACAATTAATTGCGGTAAGCAAAACGAAGCCCAATCAAGATATTTTAGATTTACACCAATTGGGTCAAAAGGATTTTGGCGAAAACTATGTGCAGGAATTAGTCGATAAAGCCGCAGCATTACCTCAAGATATTCATTGGCATTTTATTGGGCATTTGCAATCTAATAAAGTTAAATACATAGCACCATTTGTATATTTAATACATGGGGTGGATAGTGAAAAGTTACTGATTGAAATCAACAAACAAGCCCAGAAAAATAATCGCATGATTGATGTGTTATTGCAAGTACATATTGCATCAGAGGAAACAAAGTTTGGATTTGATGAATTGACTTTATTGGAGTTAATACAAAGCGGTCGATTAGTAAATTATACGAATATCAGATTGCGAGGATTAATGGGAATGGCTTCTTTTTCTGATGACGCAGCATTAGTACAAAATGAATTTATTAGTTTAAATAATACTTATAAAAAAGCAAGTTCGCTTTTAAATAGGTCCCATTTTGATCAATTAAGTATGGGCATGAGTTCGGATTATAAATTGGCCATACAACAGGGTAGTAACATGGTGCGTATTGGAAGTTTATTATTTGGTGCCCGCGTTTATAATAAATAAATATTTTTTATTTATTTCGCTTTTGCATAATCGAAAACTAAATTACAAAAGGCTTTTACGCCAACTGTAAAGCCAGATTCATCGATATAAAAATTGGGTGTATGATGCGGTGCAGCGTCTTTCGGATTTTTACCTGCAGGAAGTGCTCCTAGGTAAAAAAAGAAGCTTGGCGCTTTTGCACTAAAAAATGAAAAATCTTCTGCGCCGGTTTGCCAAGTGGTTTCAAAAACATTATTTGCGCCCGCTGCTTTAAATAGGGATGGTAATGTTTTTTTAACCAAACTAGGTTCGTTATAAGTAACCAAGGTTTTTGTATCAATGGTTACATCAGCAGTTGCACCTGAGCTAGCTGCGATATTTTTTACGGTATTTCTTATTCTTTCATGCACTTCAGTTTGCATTTTTGAATCAAGGGTACGAATGGT
>DOMR01000213.1:12154-15041 GCA_003509845.1 Chitinophagaceae bacterium
ACTACTGGTGCTGTTATTAAGTTCATTTGTCTGCTTACAATATGTTGTAACCCTTCTATAATTTGTGCAGCAGATGCAATTGGATCAACACCGCCCCAAGGTTGTGATCCATGGCTACCTTTGCCATTTACTTTAATAGTAAACCAATCTGAGGATGCCATAAATGCCCCTTCTTTATAATAGAGATTTCCCACTGGCAATTCTGCTTCAATATGTAATCCAAATACAGCTTCTACTTTGGGTTGATCTAGTGCGCCTTCTTTGATCATTAATGGTGCGCCCCCTTCCTCTGTGCCTGGTGCGCCTTCCTCAGCAGGTTGAAATAAAAAAACCACAGTTCCTGGTACTTCTTTCTGCATGGATTGAAGCACTTTTGCTGTAGCCATTAAGATGGATATATGCGAGTCATGTCCGCATGCATGCATTACATCTACTGTTTGCCCCATAAACTCTGTTTTTACTTTTGATGCAAATGGAACGGGTGTTCTTTCTTGAACAGGTAGTGCATCTATATCCGCCCTGAGTGCAACCACAGGACCTGGTTTGCCGCCTTTTAAAATTGCAACAACACCCGTTTTTGCAACAGGGTAGTGTACTTCAATGCCTAAAGTTTTTAAATAATCGGCAATATATTTACCTGTATTAAATTCACGATTAGAAAGTTCCGGATTTTCATGAAAATGTCTTCTCCATTTTATGAGTTGTGGTTCAATATCCTGCACGAGTTGATTGAAGTTCTTAGGCAACTCTTGCGCATTAGCACAAATTGTTGTAATGGCTAAAAATAAAAATATAAAATATTTCATAGTCTTGGGTTGTTAAATGAATAGGGTAATGTTAATTAGGTTGTATGGTGTAATTTAATAGTTAGTTTATGCTTGGTATTCGCCAAATACGGAACGTAGGGTGTCCGCAATTTCACCAAGGGTACATAATTTTTCAACGGCATCAATTACGGGTGGCATAATATTGGTATTATTTATTGCCGCATCTTTGATGGCGAGTAAACAAGCATCCACTGAACTTTGATCTCGTTTGGATTTAAGTATTTTTAATTTATCAATTTGTTGTAATCGAATAGATTCATCAATTCTTGATATTGGAATTTCTACATTATTGGAAGATTGAAATTGATTTACACCTACAATTATTTTTTTATTGGATTCGATATCTTTTTGATAAGCATAAGCACTTTCCCCAATTTTATTTTGCATAAAACCTGATTCTATCGCTGCAACACTTCCACCCATATTGTCAATTTGTTGAATGAGTTCCAGCGCTTTCTTTTCTATTTCATTCGTTAAGCTTTCAACAAAATAACTTCCTGCTAATGGATCGGCTGTATCAGTAATACCACTTTCAAAGGCAACTACTTGTTGTGTCTTAAGGGCAATGCCTGCAGCTTCTTCTGTAGGTAGACCTAAGGCTTCATCAAAACCATTGGTATGCAAGCTTTGGGTGCCTCCTAATACAGCTGCAATTGTTTGTATGGTAACCCTGCTGATATTATTCATGGGTTGTTGCGCGGTTAATGTAGCACCACCCGTTTGTGTATGAAATCGAAGCATTAATGCCTTTGGATCAGTCGCGCCTAAGTCTTGCATGATTTGTGCCCACATTTTTCGTGCAGCACGGAATTTGGCAACTTCTTCAAATAAATTGTTATGTGCATTAAAGAAAAAGGATAATCTTTTGCCAAAAACATCAATATTTAAACCTTTTTCAATCGCAGCTTTTACATATGCTTTCCCATTACTTAAAGTAAAAGCAATTTCTTGTACTGCTGTACTACCAGCTTCTCTAATATGATATCCTGAAATTGAAATACTATTCCATTTAGGTAAATGTGCACTTGACCACTCAAAAATATCGGTGATAATACGCATGGAGCTTTTTGGCGGATAAATATAAGTGCCTCTGGCCGCGTATTCTTTTAAAATATCATTTTGTATGGTACCAGATAATTTTGCTAAGTCAATGCCTCTTTTTTTAGCCAAGGCAACATAGAGTGCAAGAAGTATATATGCCGTTGAATTAATGGTCATGGAAGTACTAATCTTATCCAAGGGGATATCCTTAAATAAAATTTCTATATCATCTAAGGAGCAAATGGAAACACCCACTTTACCAACTTCACCATCCGCTAAATCATGATCCGCGTCGTATCCAATTTGTGTAGGTAAATCAAAAGCAACGCTTAAACCCATGACACCTTGGGCCAACAAAAAATGATATCTTTTATTACTTTCTTCTGCAGTGGAGAATCCTGCGTATTGACGCATTGTCCATAATTTTCCACGATACATGTCCGATTGAACACCTCTCGTATATGGGAATTCGCCAGGAAGACAATTCCCATTCATGTCCACAGGTAGATCCTGTTGGGTATAAACTTTTTTTACTTCAATACCACTATCGGTTCTTTTAGACTCAGCTTGCATAGTTAAATTTACGATTTTTTACTTGTTTTTATGCGCTGATTATTTCTATTTTCGACACAATATCTAATGACAGTTGCGCTAGATATTGTAATTTTGTGTTTTACAAGATTATCTTAAATTCAAAGTATATGGGAACCGAAATAGCGAATGCAACACCAGTCAATTTTACGGCAGGTGCCATCATTGAAATTCAGCGTTTAATGGCTGAGCCTGATTTTGACAACCAACAACGTTTAAGGGTGGGTGTAAAAGGAGGGGGATGTAGTGGTATGACTTATGTTTTAGGATTTGACGTTCCAGCACCTGCAGATGAATTGTTTTTATATGAAGGAATACCTTGTTGCATGGATAAGTCACATCAGATTTATTTATATGGGATGTCTATCGATTGGCAAGGAGGTTTAAATAGCCGTGGTTTTACCTTTACCAACCCCAATGCTTCGAGT
>DOMR01000145.1 GCA_003509845.1 Chitinophagaceae bacterium
GATTCAAAACTATTAACTTGTTCTGCTTTATTAGATACGATTGATATTATGAATTTAGATTTCAGTAAGTTTTATTGGATTGATGGAATACTATTTAGGCTTAATAAGGTAGATGGGTTTAACCCAATGGAATACAAGACAACAAAAATTAGTTTATTAAAGGTTATTGAAACAAAATATTTTTTATAATGGCACAGAATTTAGATTTAAACGTAAACGTCAATACCGATCAGGCAGCCAAATCGGTTGGATCACTTAAAACGCAATTAAAACAAGCGCAGGCAGAAGTAGTGGCATTATCAGATAAATTTGGTGCTACATCTGTTGAGGCAGTAAACGCAGCAAAGAAAGCCGCAGAGTTAAGAGATAGGATCGGGGATGCAAGGGCATTAACAGAAGCGTTTAATCCAGATCAAAAATTTAGAGCATTGACTTCATCTTTAGCGGGGGTTGCTGGTGGATTTGCAGCGGTTCAAGGTGCTATGGGTTTATTTGGTGCTGAATCAGAAGATTTGCAAAAGACTTTAGTTAAAGTTCAATCTGCAATGGCATTATCACAAGGATTAGAAGCGGTCGGAAATAGCATAGACGCATTTAAAAACTTAGGAACAGTTATTCGCACACAGGTTATAGCTGCATTTAGCACATTAAGAGGTGCAATTATAGCAACAGGAGTAGGTGCATTAGCCGTTGGAGTAGGTTTATTAATAGCAAACTTTGAGAAAGTAAAAGAAACATTAACTAATTTATTTCCAGGCTTAACTGAATTTGCTGATAAAATTAAAAATATTGTTCAGGGAATAACTGATTTTGTTGGTATTACAAGCGAAGCAGCAAGGGCGCAAGATGATTTAAAATTAGCTTTAGAAACTTCCAATAAGGCAATAGATAATCAAATAAAGATTTTAGAAGCACAAGGAGGCAAAGAGAATGAAATATATGAGCAAAAAAAACAAAGAATTAACAATCAGATTAAGTTAATTAAAGGCACATCACAAGAGGAATTACAAGCCAGAGCTGATTTAAATACAGAGTTGCAAGTATTGGAAATAAACGAAGCTAATAGAATTAAGAAAGCAAATGAAACGGCTGCTAAGGAAAGAGCAGATGAAAGAAAAAAAAGAGAAGCAGAGGAAAAAGCAAGAATTGAAAAAGCTGCAGCGGATGCTAAGGCTTATGAAGAATTTGATACGCAACTTCAGCAACGTTTGATGCAAATAGATGAGGAAAGAGCAGAGAAAAAAAGAGCTTTAGATTTTCAGTCAATACAAAACTTAATAACAGATTTAGATTATGAAAATGAATTATTAGATATTGATTTTGAAGCAGATCAACAAAGGTTAGCTAATAAAGAAGCATATATTGCGGAACAAAAAGCAATAGAATTATCAAATTTAGAACTTACAGAAAAGGAAAGATTAGAAATTATTTCTAAATATGCAAAACAAGAACAGGATATTGATAAAGATATAACCGCAAGTAAAAAAGCAGAAAAGGAAGCACAAACCGCAATGCAATTACAATATATTGGATTTGCAGAACAAGCGGGTAACTTATTAGGACAAATAGCTGGGAAAAATAAATCAGTAGCAATAGCGGGTTTATTAATTGAAAAGGGTGCTGCGATTGCAAAGATTATTACACAGATGAACACGGTTCCCGCAATATTACCGCCGGGCATTCCTAACCCTGCTTTTATTCCTGCAAGGATAGGTGGAATATTGTCGATTGCTTCTGTTGTAGCTGCTTCTGCACAAGGTATTCAGCAAATCAATCAAGCGGGTAGTGGTGGATCGGCAACAGCTTCAGTTCCTGCAATATCAACTCAAGCACCAATAGTTCCTCAATTACCTGCTGCTCAAACTACAAATATTAGCAGAGAATCAATTAATGACTTAGGCAATCAAGCAGTAAGGGCGTACGTTATTGAAACAGATGTTACAGGCAACCAACAAAGAATGGCAGCCATAAGACAAAGAGCAAGATTTAGTTAAACGATAAATATTCACAAATAAACTATTTAAAGATATGAATACAGAGATACCTATTTATATGTTGGACATTACAGATAGCATAGAAGATGATTCACAAGTTGATTTCATTGCATTAGTTGATCGTCCTGCAATACAAAAGAATTGGAACGCATTTAATAAAACCCAAAAATTTGAGGTAACAAATGAAGATCGCCGTATTATTTCCGGTGCTATTATGTTGGCTGACACGCCTATTTTTAGGTCTGATGCTACTTATGGCGACTATTATGTGGCTTTTAGTCGCGACACCATTCTTAAGATTGTTCAGAAGTTTTTTAAAAAAGGCTTCCAGAGCAATGTAAATTTAATGCATAATTCAAACGCACAATTTGAAGGGGTTACTTTATTTGAAAGTTTTATATCAGATAAAACAAGGGGCATTATGCCAATGAAGGGTTTTGAGGATGCACCGGAAGGAAGCTGGTTTGGTTCTATGATCGTGGATAATGATGACGCTTGGGCTAAAGTAAAGAGTGGCGAGATTATGGGCTTTAGCGTGGAGGGATTATTTACCTACAAACCGAAGGAAGTAAACAAGGTAGCGTCTATGGTAGATGCTATTAAAAAAATATTATCACAGGTTAAGTGATAAACTATTTATTTTTTAACTATATAATAAAAAAAGTATGAACGCACAGGAAGCAATTTTAAAAATTAAGGCTTTGTTTGAGGACAACGCTGCGCCTGTTAAAGAAGATGAAGCTAACAATCCTAAAGTTGAGGAAACTAAGGTTGAGATGGCAGAATATTCATTAATGGACGGAACTAAGGTTGAAATTTCAGCTTTAGAGATTGGCGGTTTAGTAACTATTGAAGGACAACCAGCACCAGCAGGAGACCACGAATTAATGGACGGAACTGAAATTACTTTAGATGAGAACGGAAAAATTACCGAAATCGAAACTAAAGTAGTAGAAGCAAGCCCAGAAGTTGATACAGAAGTTGAAGCAGGAGCAGATTACAAAGATAAAAAGATGCAGGAAATGGCTGAACAATTTGAGGCAAAGATTGCTGAATTGATTGATGCTAAGAATGTATCTGACGCAAAAGTTTTGGATTTAGAAAATAAGGTTAAGCAAGGATTTGCACAAGTAGCTGAATTGATTGAAGCACTTTCAAATACGCCAAGCGAAGACCCTATTAAGAAACCAAATAGCTTTAATGAGTTTGTAAATACAAAGGGCATTAAAGAACAAAGATTAGAAAAATATAGAAACGCAATTTTAAACAAATAAAAATTAATAACAATGGCATTTGACGTATCAGCATTAGCCGCTTACACAGAGCAAAACGAAGCCTTATTGGTAACGGATTCTGTATTAGGCGCAAAGACCGCAGCTTTAATTAAAAGCGCAGGTAACGTTATGGTAGGCGTAAAGTCTGCTGAAACAATCAACATTATGGACACAGACGCGATCTTCCAAGCAGGTGGATCTTGCGGATTTACTGCATCTGGTTCTACAACTTTCACACAAAGAACAGTAACAGTTGGTAAAATTAAAGTAAACGAATCTCTTTGTCCTAAAGACTTAGAATCTAAGTACTTACAAAAAGCATTACCAACAGGATCAATGTATGATTCTATTCCTTTCGAGCAAGAATTTGCTGACAAGAAAGCAAAAACAATCGCTTCTCAATTAGAAACTGCGTTATGGCAGGGCGATACAACGAGTGGCAATACGAACTTATCAAAATTTGACGGGCTTGTTAAGTTAATTGGAGCTGCTTCTGGTGTTGTAGCTGCTAACGTATCTACTTACATTTCAGGTGCGCCATTAAGTTCTATTACTGCTGGTAATGTAATCAGCATTTTTGATGGCGTATATCAAGCAATCCCTGCGCAAGTAGTAGCTGCTGACGATATGACTATCTTCTGCGGTCAAGACGTATTTAGAACTTATACAGTTGCATTAAAGAACGCAAATCAATTCCATTATTCTATTGATGTGAAAGCTGATAGCGAGTTTGTATTACCAGGTACTCCTATTAAAGTTATTGCTTTACAAGGTTTAAACGGAACTAACAAAGTATATGCAATGCGTATCTCTAACTTGTTCTTAGGAACAGATTTGTTGAACGAAGAAGAAAAGTTTGAGATTTTCTACGCAAAAGAAGCTGATCAAGTACGTTTCGTATCTGAGTTCAAAATGGGTGTAAACGTAGCGTTCCCAGACGAGATCGTTAAGTTTATATTAGCATAATTATAAGGGGGTGAAATATCCCCCTTTATTTTAAAAATATTAAATTAATTTACAATGGCTTGTGCATTAACATCAGGATACACTTTAGATTGCCGCGATAGTTTAGGCGGTGTTACGGAAGTGTATTTTATAGAAGCAGCAAACGTAACTGCGACAACCGAAGCAAGCGGAGTAATTACTGCATTAACAAAAGCAGCAGGAAAAAGGTTTTATAAATACGAGCAAGTAAAAGATACATCAATGATGAATCAGACAATTACTGCTAACGTACAAAATGGAACTGTATTTTATGCACAGGAATTAATGGTTGTATTAAATAAATTACAAACCGCTACAAGAAACGAAATTTTATTGCTTGCACAGAACACTTTAGTTGCAGTAGTAAAAGATTCAAACGGCAATTATTGGTATCTTGGTAAAACAAGAGGATTAGATTTAACTGCCGGTACTGCTGGCACGGGTACTGCACAAGGGGATAGAAGCGGTTTTGCTTTAACCTTTACAGGTGCAGAGGCTGCATTAGCACCAAGCGTTGCACAAGCTGTTTATTCAGTATTGACGACCGCTGGATAAGTTTTTTCATAGGTTTATAGGTTTGCCGCCGTTCCTTCATTGGTTCGGCGGTTTTTTTATGTCCTGTTTTTGATGCAAAAAACTTGACATTTTATCTGTTCACTGCCCGTGAACGTTCACGAATACGTGAACACAAAGTAAAATAGTAAACCTATTGTTTTACTTTAAGCCTTTAAAAGTAAATATATAACTTGACTTTTTACACTTATTCGTACAATAAAGTGGTTTAAAAAAACACTTATTAGTACATAAGTTGCAACAAATAGGCTTTTTAGCTATATAGTTATATGATTAGGTTAACAAAAGGACAAACCCAAAACATAATTTTAACCCTAACTGAAAAGCAGTTATTGACTAATCCAAACTATTTGTTTGTATTTACTAATAGAAGTGCAAATACAGAGGTTAAATTTGTTAGGTTAAATAACACAGACATAAGCCAATACAAGGATAGGTACAATGAATTTAGTATCGTTACAAATACTAATTTTAGTACTGCTTTAAATGGTCAATATGACTACGATATATACGAACAGACAAGTACGTCTAATCTAAATCCTGCGGGTTTAAATTTATTAGAATCAGGGATTATGGAATTAGTCGGAACGCCTTTTAATTTTACGGAATACACTACAACGGACACTTATAAAATAAGACAATAATGGATTTAAGAGTACTAACATTTGCGGAAGCACGTCAGCCTGAATTTAAAGAAAAGAAAGGCGAAGGATATATACAATACGGCGATCGCAATGATTACCCAAATTACTTAGTTGAACTTTTTAATAAGTCAGCGAAGCATAACGCTATCATAAAAAGCAAGGTTCACTACATTACTGCAAATGGTTGGTCAGGAAGTCCAGAGGCAGAGCCTTTTATTGACAAAGTTAATAGAATGGAAAGCCTGGAAGATTTAACAAGAAAGGTATCTTTGGATGCTGAATTATTTGGCGGTTATTATTTAGAAATTATTTGGTCAGTTACAGGTCAATTAAGCGAAATATGGCATTGCGATTACACAAAGATCCGTACTAATAAAGACAATACACAATTTTGGTATAAAGAGGATTGGGCTGATAGGGCAGAAAAAGCGGAGGTTTACCCGGCTTTTAACCCTGCTAATCCATACGGCAAACAGATCCTTTACATAAAAGAATACCGCCCAAATATGGGTTACTATTCATTGCCGGGTTACTTTGGTGCGCTTAATTATATTGAATCAGATATTGAAATATCTAAGCACGTATTAGGAAATGCACAGACAGGATTTAGCGCAAGTAAATTAATTACTTTGCCAAATGGCGAGCCTTCGGACGATGAAAAGCGTAATATTGAAAAACGTTTCACAAATAGATTTAGCGGATCAGACGGAAAGAAGTTTATTTTAGCTTTCGTAAATGATAGTGCAAGAAAGCCTATTGTTGATGATTTAGGAACTTCAGATATTACAAAAGAGGACTTTGGTCGCGTGGATTCTTTGATTCAAACTAATATATTTTCAGGGCATCAGATTACAACGCCATCGATCTTTGGTATTGCAGAGGCGGGTAAATTAGGCAGCCGTTCGGAAATGCGCGACGGGTATGAAATATTTAAAAATACTTACGTTAATAGTAAGCAGATGCACCTTGAAAGTGTATTCAATATGCTATTTAAGTACAGAGGTATTGAGGACGCAGAATTACATATTATCCCAACGGAGCCGATAGGATTTGAGTTTACGGAAAACTTATTAAAAGAGATTGCACCTAAAGAATGGTTGCTTGAAAAAGCGGGTATTGATATGAGTAAATACCAAGCCCCAGAGGAGGCGGTAACAGTTGTACAATCTGCGCAATTTTCAGACGATTTTAGCGTGTTTTTTGAGTTTGGCGAGGATAAGGCTAACTATAATATTTGGAAGTCTAAAACGCGCTTTAATGACGATTCCGAATATCAGTTATTTGCAGAGGTAAATCAATTACAGGCTAATGTGCTTGACTTGATGGCAAAGGATAAAAGGATAACACCGCAAGTCTTAGCTACAACTTTAGATCAAAGCGTTGATACAATCAATCAAGTGATTAAAACATTGATTGAAAACGGGTATATTCAGCCCAAGCAGTATTCAATCGGAACAGGAATTGATGAGAACATAATTACAGAGCATACTTTAACCGAGCCGTTAAAAGATATTATAGAAAAAATTAAGCCACAAACGACGGAGTTATTAATAAGATATTCCTATGAATGGAAAGCGGGTTTTAGCAAATCAGATATTAAAACAAGCCGTCCTTTTTGCGTGGCTTTATTAGACGCAAATAAGGTTTATAGCCGTTCCGAAATAGAGTTAATGAGTGCAAGATTAGGTTATTCGGTATGGGATCGCAAGGGCGGTTGGTACACAAAGCCTGGTACAAATGACCACCAGCCAAGTTGCAGACATCAATGGGTTTCAAACATAGTAACAAGAAAAAAATAATGAGCAAGAATACTTTATTTATATCAGTTCAGTCGATTAAGGACAGAACAGGATTGCACGCCAACGTCGATGAAAAATTAGTATTGCCTGAAATTAAGACGGCGCAAGATATGTATATTTTGCCTGCATTGGGATCAGCGCTTTATAATGAATTACAAACGGCGGTCGATACCAATACATACACAAATTTACAAACTACTTTATTAGACGATTACATAGTAGATACATTAATTTATTTTGTAATGTCGGAGTTGCCACAGGGATTGTCTTTTCAGTTTTATAACAAAGGGCTTTTAAGAAAGTCAGGCGAGAATCAGGAAAACCCTTCAATGCAAGATATGATTGACGTGGCAAATAGATACAAAGCAAGAGCAGAATTTTACAAGCAGAGGTTAATTAAATACCTAAAACAAAACAATGCTTTATATCCTAATTACCTAAACTTTGGTAGTGGCATTGATTCAATCAAGCCTGATAATGAAGGTTACACAGTTTCAATGTACTTAGGGGATGCTTGTTGCAATGATGATGATTACGATGGAAAGCGTAAAAGAACATTTGAGGAAAGGTATCAGGGTAATATCGGATGCTGCTAATATGAGTAAACAAGTAACTATAAAAAACCAAAATAAGCTAAAAGTTTATTTGGAAAAAGCAAAAAAGAATGACATTAAACCAAATAGTCAAAGAACTGACAAAGATAGGAAACGACCACGAACAAATTAATTTTGTTTACTTTGGGGATGTCTGGGAACGATTAAGCAATGGCGAGGTTACTTATCCTGCTATGTTTTTTACGTTAACAGGTGCTACAATAGGTGCTAAGGAAATAGACTACAATTTCAGTTTTTACTTTATGGATAGGATGCTATCAGAGGAAACAAACGAAACAGAAGTTTTATCAGATCAGACATTGGTAGCACAGGATTTTATTGCGCAGTTAAGATACCCAATTGATTATGGGGTAGTTACTTGGACTTGCGGGGATACTATTCCAATTACTTATTTTACGGAATCTGATCCTGATTTTTTAGCAGGTGTCAAATGTGATATTACTTTGAATTTACCATTTATAAACAACAGGTGCCAAGTGCCTACAAATTATAGTTATTAATGGAATCAAAAAAAATTAATCAGTTAGCGACAAATGTTGCACCGCAATCTACTGATTTAACAATTATAGGCGATCCGATTACAGGAGTAAGTAAAAAAATTACTTGGTTACAAGTTTCTACTTTAATAGGTACTGCTGCAAACTTACAACAGGTTACAGATAACGGAGCAACTACAACCAACCCAATAGCTATCGGGGGATTGACAATTACAGGATTAGCAACAGGAGTTTTAAAAAGCGATAGCGGTGTAATTAGTAGCGTTCCTTTTGGTGCTGCTAATGGAGTAGCTACATTAGGAGGCGATGGCAAAGTGCCTTCGATTCAATTACCTTCGTATGTTGACGATGTTGTTGAGGTTGCTAATTATGCTGCTTTGCCTGTAACAGGCGAAACAGGGAAGATATATATTACTTTAGATAACAATAAAGTTTACAGATGGACAGGTTCTACTTATGTTGAAGTAGCTGCAGATGCTGCAGTATGGGGTGCGATTACAGGAACACTAAGCAATCAAACAGATTTACAAAGTGCTTTAAATGCTAAAGTGCCTTATACAGGTGCGACAGGCGCAGTTAATTTGGGTGCTTATGATTTAACTGTTAATAATTTAACAATAGGTAAAGGTACAAGTGCCTTATCTAATAATAGTGCTTTAGGCTATCGTGCTTTGTTTCATATAACAACAGGTAATTACAATACTGCCGTTGGTTACGAGGCTGCACATAATACAACAACAGGTCAATATAATACGGCTTTAGGACAAAGTTCTTTATTTACAAATACAACAGGTAGTCAAAATACTGCATTAGGTTTAAATGCTTTGCTTAACAATACAACAGGCGGAAGCAATGTTGTTGTAGGTCTTGATGCTATGCAGCATAATACAACAGGAAGTTCAAATACCGCTTTAGGATATAATGCAGGTTCACATATTACAGGAGGGGCAACTCCTAATACAACGGCATCAAATGGTATTTTTATAGGTAGGGATTCTAAAGCAAAAGTTGATGGTGGTGCAAATGAAATAGTTATAGGTTACAATGCAATAGGTAATGGAAGTAATACGGCTACATTTGGTAACACATCTACAACGGCTAACTACTTTACAGGTTCAATCAATGGAGGTTCTTTTGTAAAAAGTGGAGGCACATCAAGTCAATTTTTAATGGCAGATGGTAGCGTTAATACTTCAGTTTTGCCAAGTGGTGCTTACTTGCCTTTAATAGGTGGTACACTTACAGGTGGATTAATAGGTACAACTGCAAATTTTACACAAACTTTAGCAACAATTACTGCAGCTGCAAGTTTGGATGCAGCTACAACTTATACTCTATCAACAAATATTACAAGTGTAAATAGCTATAATTTTATATCAAGATATAAACTTAATTTAGCAAGTGGTACTTATAATTCCTCATTAGGTCAAGAGAATGCAACTGCAATTTTTGCTTTTACAGTTATCAATGGAAATAATGGTTCAACAAGTACACAACCAATTAGAGGGGTAACTGCAGGATTTGCGGTTGATGCTGCTGCAATAAAACTTGCTGATTATAGAGGTTTTCAAGTTAGTAGTTTTGATAGTTCTATTGCAGGTAATACTATTACAAATGCATATGGTTTATATATTGCACAATTAAAAGGTTCAAGTAATTTTACTATAACTAATGGATATGGTATTTATCAAGTAGGGACTAATGATAATAATTATTTTGCTGGTAAAGTATTAATTGGTACAAACACTCCATCTACTTTTATTTTAGATGTTTCAGGTACTGCAAGAGTAACAGGTCAAGTTACTTTAGGTTCAACTATAACAAATGGTACTTATACTTATACCTTACCAAGTGCAACAGGTACTTTAGCATTAACAAGCCAATTAACAAGTGGAACAGTTACAAGTGTAGCTGCTTTAACATTAGGCACAACGGGAACAGATTTAAGTTCAAGTGTAGCAACAGGAACTACGACTCCTGTAATTACTTTAAACGTACCTACTGCAAGTGCTACAAATAGAGGTGCTTTATCAAGTGCTGATTGGACAACATTTAATAATAAGGCTTCAACTGCTTCTTTAGCTAACTATTTGCTTTTAACAGGTGGTACACTTACTGGTGCATTGATTGGAACAACTGCTTCTTTTAGTGGTGCAATTACAATGGCTGCAAATTCAAAAATGGAAGGTTCAGGTGCGACTAATTTTATTTTAGCTTCAACATCAGCAGTTGGTAGCGGTGTAGGTCCTTATCAAACATTTAAAACAAATGGAAGTGATTTTGGATATATTGGTGCAGAAGATGCCTTAATGTCAGTAACAGGTAATAGATTAGCATTATTAGCTTTAAATGGGTTAAGTATTCGTACAGGAGCATCATATACTGAAAGATTATCCATAGACTCCTCAACAGGTGCTGCTACATTTAGCAATTTAGCAGGTACAGGAAGTAGGGCAGTATTAGCAGATGCTAATGGTTTATTATCAGCACCTGTATCGGATATATCAGTTAAAGAAAATATAAAACCTATTGGTTATGGCTTAAGTGAAATACTTAAAATAAATCCTGTATGGTTTGATTTTATTGATGAGTATAAAAATTACGGAGAAGGTAGACAAAATGGTAATATAGCACAAGAGATGCAAGAGATTATCCCTGAAGCAGTATTTGTAACACCATCAACAGGTAAAATGGGTATTAACTATGACCAATTACACGCAGTTTATATAAAAGCAATACAAGAGTTAAAATTAGAAATAGAAGAATTAAAAGCATTGATTGCAGCTAAATAAAATAACAAATGACAATATTTTTAACCATAGTATTTTTAGTTCACTTAATTAGTTGGGTTTTATATCAAAAACACCAATTTAAAGAACGTGACCTTTATGCAACGCAACCGCAAGAAGCATACGAACAGAATAAAAAATGGCATTTTTGGAAGGGGATAAACCATTTATCAGTTTATGCAGTTTTATGGGCAACTTTTGGTTTTTATGCAATGTTTGTTTTTGCAACCTGTTTTTGGTTAGGTTTTGACATTCTTTGCAATGTTATACTTTTAAAAAGACCTGCATTTTATGTTGGTCAAACGGCTGACACGGACAAGTTTATTCGTAAGGTTGCAGAATTAATAAAAATAAAGCCTGAATATGCTTCGGCATTAATTAAAGTATTAATTTTGGTATTATTAATAATTTTAAAATAAAAAAATGATTACATTAAACGAAACACAAGTAAAGGAATTAGAGCAGTTTATCAACACAATCCCAACTGCTTATGGCTTACCATTATTGCAGTTCTTAGGTAAATTAGCGCAGGAGCAAAATCCACAACAAGTACAAACAGAAGAAAACGAAGATTAAATGACACAAGATAGCAGCCAAGCCTTAGCCAATACCGCAGTTTCAATGACTGCGGCTACAATTACCATTACCCAAGTACAACCATTTGTTACATTAATAGCGGGTTTGGTTGCCATCTTTTCAGGTATTATGGCAATTCGTTACTATTACAATGCGACTAAAAAAGTAAAAAAATGATGAAGTTTTTAAATAGCATTTACGGAAGTTATATAAAAGTATTCCTTTCAGCAGTCCTGACTATGATTATAGCTAAAGGAAATATTTATTTGATAACATTAGAGGAATGTATTAGTGCAGGAGTTATATCAATTTTGCCTATAATTATAAACTACCTAAATCCTAATGACAAAAGATATGGCAAACAAAAGTAAGATATTTATTATTTATTTAATATGTTTAATCGTATTATTTATTTCAGCCTGTAATCCAATAATGAAGGCAGAGCGCAGAGTTTTAAATGATCTACAAAGTAGCGAAAGGGTTTTCAGGGAATTAGAAAAAACAAGACCCTGCGCCAATGATACAACAATAATTACTAAAAATGACACTACATTACTTGTTGATACCATTACTAACTATAAAAGAGATACAATTACAATTAACGGCATCGAGTATATTACCATAAAAGAAGCACCTAAAACAATCGTAAAGACTATTAAGGTACATCAAATTCATACAGGATATATTGTAGATACAAGAAGATTAGGCATAATGCTTGATTCTGTGCGTTTTTACAAGGTTTCTCTGGAAGATAGTATAAAGACAAGTAAAAAGTGGAGGCTTCGATTTTGGGGCTTATTAGGCATTTTAATTGGATTCATATTAATTAAACGATTTGTATGGTCATTTCTGAACACCTTACCTTAGCAGAGTTGATTCGTAGCGAATCGGCTAAACGTAATGGCATTGCTAATATGCCGCCACCTGAACATATTGCTAATTTGAAACTATTAGCAGAACATATCTTTGAGCCTATTAGAGCCAATTTTAGATGCCCAATTATAATTTCAAGCGGATATAGGTCTAAGGAATTAAACGCAGTAATTGGGGGGTCTAATACATCGCAGCACTCATTGGGGCAAGCCATTGATATTGATATGGATAGCACTACCTATGATGTTACCAATGCAGATGTATTTAACTTTATAAAAGATAAACTTCCCTTTGATCAATTGATCTGGGAATTTGGCAATATATTAAACCCATTTTGGGTACACGTTTCTTATTCAGATAGACACAGAAGGCAGATTTTAAAAGCAACTAAAATAAACGGATCGACACAATATAAAACCTACTAAATGCTAAAAACCAAACGTAGAAGACTATTTTTTGATATAGAAACTTCGCCAAATATTGGCTTATTTTGGGAAGCAGGGTATAAAAAAAACATAGATTATTCAAACATAATTCAAGAACGTGCAATCATTTGTATCTGTTATAAGTGGGAAGATGAAAAGGAAGTATATGCTTTACAATGGGATGCTAAACAAAATGACAAGCGTATGCTTGAACAATTTATTGAGGTTGCAAATGTGGCTACTGAATTGGTTGGACATAACGGGGATAAATTCGACCTGGCTTGGATCAGGACAAGGTGTTTGTTTCACAATATCCAAATGTTCCCAAAATATACAACTATTGATACACTAAAGGTAGCCAGGCAGAAGTTTAGATTTAATTCAAACAGGCTTAATTACATAGCGGATTTTTTAGGCATAGGACAGAAGATTAAAACAGAATATAGTCTTTGGAAAAATATTCTTTTGCATAAGGATAAGGATGCAATGGAAGCAATGATTAAGTATTGTAAAAAGGATGTTATATTACTTGAAAAAGTTTTTAATTTGTTAAGCAAACATATAGAGCCTAAAACCCATTATGGAGTTATCTTTGGCGAGGACAGGGGAAGTTGCCCTGAATGTGGATCAGATGATTTGATTAAGAATAATAAAGTAGTAACTGCAACCGGATTGACCAGGATTCAATATAAATGTAAAACTTGTAATCACTATCATTCAAAAACTGATAAATAATGAAAATGCCTAAAGGATTTAACAAATGGACTTTATTGCAACAAGAAGATTATTTTACAAAAAAACTTCAAGAGTTGTACGATATTGAACAAGAGATTAGAAATGTTTTAGCAAAGATTCGTGGCGGAAATAAAATGGAGTTTAAGGAAATAGAACGACCTGATGAAATCATTTTAAAAGATTTATAATGTCAGATGAAAAGCAAACAGAAATAAGCGAGGAAATAGAATGGGAAGATGCCGAAACTACCACACGCAGCGATCTGATTAGCTGTGCCTATTATGCTATTTCTGCCGTTGAAGATATTGACCTGACTTTAGTTTCTAAGATGGAAGCTAACAGGATCAAAACAATTAGAAGGCAGTCTTTGGATATTATTGCCAATGTTATAGCAGAAATGCACGCTGAAATCTTTGATGTTGAGGAAGATATATAAATAAATAATTATATATAACTAATTGCCGCTTATTAAAGTGGCTTTTTTTTGCAAAATAAATTAATAAAGTGTATATAATATGAATAAAAGATGTATATTTGTAATGCTGTAATAAAACCATACGGCATAAATACTATGAAAAAATTTGAATTTGTTTCTGAAAAGAAATTTAACAAACCAGATGATCCCTATTTTTACACAAAAGAGGATGGCTATTTTGTATCTGATTCTGGTAGCTATGACAAGGATCAAGCCTATGAAAAGTTTTTATATTTATCACAGGGTGGATCTTTGAAACCGACTATCGAAGTACTTGATCAAATAATTTTAAATGATTAAAAAATGAATACATTACATCAACTATCAAACCTTCAAGACAGAGTAAGATATCACGAATGGCTATTTGATGTAAGTAATAAATTTAATTCAGAAAATCGTTACAATCTTTTAAAACAAGCGCGTACTGATTTAAAGAATTTCAAAGCTATTTATTACCCGCATTTATTAGAAAGACCTAAAAACCCATTCCCACCAATACCTTTTACGCCTATGTCTGAATGGACAGAAAAGTTTGAGGAGTACGGCGATATGTATTAAAAAAACAAACCTATGAAATTAGTAAACATTCAGGCGGAATTAAAAGCGCCTAAAAACCAAGTAAACGCATTCGGTAAATATAAATATCGAAGCGCAGAGGACATTATTGAGGCAGTAAAGCCTATATTATTTAAGCATCAAAGCGCATTACTTATTAGCGATGAAATTGTGCAAGTCGGCGATCGTATTTATGTAAAAGCAACTGCTATGCTTGTTGATGAAACAAGCGAAGATAGAATTAGTGTTAGCGGTTGGGCGCGCGAGGAAGAAGTTAAAAAAGGAATGGACGCTGCACAGATTACAGGATCAGCGAGTTCATACGCACGTAAATATGCTTTAAACGGATTATTTGCCATAGATGATACTAAGGACGCAGATAGCACGAATGAGCATAAAGACGAAGTGGGTGAGGAAAAACGTATGAAGTTAATTGCTTTATTAGAAAATACTATTTGGGATGAAAACCTAAAAAGTAAAACGGCTATAAAGATTAGCGCATACACTACAAATGAGCAATACGACAAGGCTTATAGAATCATATTAGCTAACCAAAAACAATAAGATGCAAGAAACATATCAAGAATTGCAGAAACTTTTACCAATGGAAAGGCAAATGCTTTTAGCAGAGATTTATCACTATATGTGGTACAATCCAGAAGCATACCAACAAATCTGTGTATTTTTAGAACATTGGGAAAAACAATCAGAAATTAAAGCAGTATTTTTTAAACAGGATTCAGAAGAATCCATAAATCAATTATAAAATGTCAGAAAAAAAAGAATCAATCGGGGCTTGGAAAAACACAACTAAAGACGGCAAAGAGGTAATTAAATTTTCAATCAATGGTCAACGCTACAATATGTGGGTTAATTCTTATAAGGATAAACCAGCGCAGCCTGATTATAAGATTTATGAAGATACTTATGTCGCGCCTACGGAAACAAAATTAGCTAATGATGACTTAGAATTTTAGATATGGAGTACAATAATATAGTACAATGCTATAAAGATCAGTTGCAAAGTTTGCGTATGTTTCATAAAGAATTAGTGAAAGCTAATTTGATAACAGATGACATTGCAATAGGATCTGTGCCATCAACTATCCTGCCGCATAGATTAGTTGAATTAGTTGAGGATGTTTTTGATACAAGCATCCAGATTAAGAACCGAAGGCAAAGCGTTATTTTCGGGCGTAAGGCGGCGGCTTATATTCTTAAAAAATATACTCAATTATCCCTTAATGAAATAGCTAAACATATCGGCGTTGGGGATCATACAACGGTTATTTATAATATAAAAACGGCTGAAAACCTAATGTTTACCGAGAAATGGTATAAAGAAAAAGTTGATGAAATTGAAAAAGAGATTGAAAATTTTAGTAAATTTGTAAAAGAATAGGATTATTGCAGAATCCTTTAACCAACAATATTGCCCAAAGAGGCGTAGGTACTGCAATTACCTGCAAATCTGAGGGCATTTTTATTTATGAAAAGTAGTACATATTATTTTAGCCACGATTATAACGCGGCAAATGATACTAAGATTTTGTTTCTTAGGCATCAATTAGGTATGGAGGGATACGGGATTTATTGGTATCTTATTGAGCAATTAGCGAACGCTGGTGGCAAACTTCCATTAGAACTTATCCCTGTATTAGCGATGCAAATGCATTGCACAGATGTCAAAGTAAACGGCGTATTAATGAACTTTGATTTATTTACGATTGAATCAGGGGAGTTTTGGTCGGATCGTTTGCAAGAACATTTAGAACTTAGGTTAAAACTAAGCGCAAGCGGTAAAGTAGGTGCCAATAATAGATGGAAAAATGGGGGGGCTATTGGGGAGGCCATTGGGGAGGGTAATGCAAAGGAAAGGAAAGGAAAGGAAATAAAAGGAAATATAAATTTAATAGAAGATATACAAACTTTTAAAAGTGAATTAGGGGATGAATACGATAATTTTGTAATGTATTGGACAGAACCAAATAAAAATGGTAAATTACGATATGAATTAGAAAAGTTTTTTGATATTAAACGCCGAGTAAATACTTGGATGCAAAATAAAAACAAATATGGAAATTCAAAAGATACTGACGCAACCGCTGCAAGTCGCAAACGAATGGACGACCTTGCCAAGTGGGTTAATCGCTAAAGAAGATCTGCCAATCATAGAAGCCTTTAAGGGGGATAAATTAAACCTTATTAGCCCTGTAACGCTTAGGGAAAATTTAGCCTATATCTTTACATTGATTGGGCTTACACGCCTTCCTGATACAATTGAATTGGAAGTAATTGAGGATTTTATACGATCCACATATCCTTATTTTACTATTCAAGAAATGCGCATAGCTTTTAAAATGGCAGTACAAGGAAAGTTTGATTGCAATATTGAGCACTACGAAAAGTTTAGTCCTAAGTACATTTCAGGGATAATGAACGCCTACAAATCAAAAGCTAACCAAGTGCGTAAAAATATCCCACCGCCGCCAGATCAACCTGTAAAACATTTATCAGACCAGGAAATAGTTGATTTTACAAAAGAGGATTGGCTAAATGGTAAGCGTCAAGATTTTAATCGGGTATTTAATGCAGACAAAGTTTTTAAGATCCTTTTAAAACAAGGGAAGTTAGCTTTTACACAGGATCAGATATTAGAAACAATAAGAGTAGTGAGGGAAGATAACTTATACAGGTTAAATAAAATGCATCCTTTAGACGCAAAAAAGTTTAGCCAAGAAATAAGACAAGAGGATTTTATTGAATTACAATGTAAAAAATTAGCACTTGTCAAATACTTTGAGGGTTTTTCAGGTTAAGTACACTTATTGTGGTAGCCTTAAATATTGTTATACTATTAATTTTTTTGATTGTTATCCTACAAGACAAGATGCTATTGATGGATTAAATAGGCTTAAATTTAAAAAACAATTTTACGATTTATTAATTAAATATAAAAATAATATATGACACCAAAAGAAAAAGCAAAACAACTATTTGAAAAAATATTCTTTGAAATACAAAGTGATGAATTAGGCAGATGTTATCAATCTGCTAAACAATGTACATTAATAGCAGTAAATGAAATATTAAAAGCAGTAAATAACGAAGATGAAACTTATTTAATGAGACATTCGGTTAATTATTGGTCAAAAGTTAAGCAAGAATTAGAATTATTATAATGGACATATCAGCAAACGATTTAACAAAATGGGCTAAAAAAAACCTTGAATTTGCGGGATTCAGATTGAACAGGGTAAACAATATTCCATACGGAAAGCGTAAGGGAACGATACAAAAGGGCTGGGCTGACTTGCAAGGATATAGCTGCGAGGGTATTTATACGGCGGTCGAAGTTAAAAAAATAGGGGATAAATTAAGTCCAGAACAAAGAGAACGATTAAAAGATATTAACGAATGTGGCGGAATAGTTTATATTTGCACTGAAATAGAAAGCAAACCTGTTTTAGTCGAATGGTCAAAAATGAAATTTTAGCGCAGTATTGGACTTCAAAAGAGGTCAATGACGCATTTGATAAGATGCATCCAGAGGAATTGCGCTATGATTTAAAAGCAGAAGTTTTTTTAGTTCTTTGTGAAATGAATGAGGATAAGCTGGTAGGGTTATTTGAAAGGAATGAGTTGAAATTTTATATAGTTAGGATAATGTTGAATATGATTAAAAGCGACCGAAGTACTTTTTATAAAAACTATCGTAATTATAGCGAGTTTGTGGATCAGGATTTTGTTTCAGATGATAATGATAAAACGGATATGTTTGAAAAACTTGAATTGAATATGGACGGCTTGCATTGGTATAACAAGGAAATGCTAAAACTATATGCTATTGACTTTAAAAAGAATGCTAAAGAGTTAAGCCGTAAAACAGGCATACCATATATGTCAATCATACGGACGATAAATAAAACCAAAAAACAAATGAAAATAAATATTAGAAAATGATTTTATCAATTATAACTGCTATCTGTGCATCATTATTTTTTATTGAGATTCATAACCTACAACATAAATGGGGAATTAATTTCAAGCCCTTTAATTGTGGAAGTTGCCTGGCTGCGTGGCTTGCGCCAATACACTATTTCCTGCCTGAATTAATCCA
>DOMR01000002.1 GCA_003509845.1 Chitinophagaceae bacterium
CATTAATTTTGCGTTATAATGTTGTGATAACAACTGCGATAATGTTGTTTTCCCTGCACCTATATTTCCCTCAACTGCAATAAAATGATACTTCATATTTTCCTTAATTCTTCGATTCAAATATAGTAAGCAGAATGCTTAAATGATCGTTTTTTTATACACATGCGATTCATCCTTGCACTGCTTTAATAGGGTGCTTGTGGGTAAATTTAATACGGGATGAATATAGTTGGGTGCAATTTCGTTTAAAGGAATGAGTACAAAGTTGCGTTGCTCCATCCTAGGGTGTGGAATGGTGACGATTTCGGATTGTATTATTTCGCTGTTGAAGTAGATAATGTCCATGTCAATGGATCTTGGTCCCAAGGGAAGTAACCTTTCTCGGCCTAATGATAATTCAATAGTCAATAATTGTTGCATTAATTCAGATGCGGATAAAGCGGTTTCGACCTGTATTGCTTGATTAAAAAAGGGGGGTTGTTCGGTAAATCCCCAAGCAGCTGTTTCATAGATCGCCGAACTGGAAAGTATTTTTCCACAATGCAATTCAATTTCTTTAGTGGCATTTTTTAGGTTCCCCAATCGGTCGCCTAAATTACCGCCTATCAGTAGGTATGCATTGTTCATAGAAGGATTATAAAAGTAGCCCAAATATCCATAATTTTACAGCGTTAAACTACTTTATCTCCGACTATTTTGGGCATTTTGGTTTAATTTAATAATGCAACTTCATGAAAAGCTTTTTTAAAACATTTTTCGCTGCCTTGTTGGCTTTGATAATTTTTTCTTTACTAGGTTTTTTTATTTTGATTGGAATAGCAGCTGCCTTTTCAACAGATGAAAAAGTAGCAGTAGCGCAAAACTCGGTTTTAGTGATTGACGCTTCTGAAACATTTTTAGAGCAATCGAAAAATGACCCCTTTAGCGAATTAATGAATAAAAAAAATGGCAAACAACCAAGTTTGTCAGAATTGATTGGGTTGTTGAATTATGCAAAAAAAGATTCTAGCATCAAGGGTATTTATATTAAGTGTGCAGAAAATCCAAATGGCTATGCGGCGACGGAGGAAATTAGAAAAGCGCTAATTGATTTTAAAAAATCAAACAAATTTATTGTGGCGTATGCGGAAACAATTTCGCAAAAAGGATATATGATGGCAAATGTTGCCGATCAAATATATACACATCCACAAGGAGGCATGGAATGGTCGGGTTTTAATTATGAGACTATGTTTTTGAAAGGCTTAATTGATAAACTTGAAATTGAGCCACAAATATTTTATGCAGGTAAATTTAAAAGCGCTACTGAACCTTTCAGATATACGCAAATGTCGGAGGCAAATAAACTACAAACAGGGATTTGGTTAAATTCGATTTATACTAATTTTATTCAAGGGGCTGCTGAAATGCGAAACTTAAACGCAGATTCAATCAAAGCTTTCGCGAATGAAGGGAAAGTGCAAAATGCCAAGGATGCATTAAAATACAAATTAGTGGATGGTTTGATCTATGATGACCAATTAAAAAAAATCATTAGTAAAAAATTACGTTTGGTGGATGAAACTAAAATATCTTTTGTGTCCATTAATAATTATGCGGAATCAATTGCATTAAGAGGAACGGGCAGTGGTAAAATTGCGGTGATATATGCAGATGGGGATGTGGTCATGGGGAAAGGTCAAAATGAAGCTATTGCAAGTGATGATTATAGGGCATTGATTCAAAAAATCAGAAACGATAAATCCATTAATGCTGTTGTGTTAAGGGTGAATTCACCAGGCGGTAGTGCATTAGCGAGTGATATCATATGGAGAGAGATTGATTTACTTAAAAAAGAAAAACCAGTGGTGGTCAGTATGGGGGATGTTGCCGCTTCAGGAGGTTATTATATTGCATGTGGTGCTGATTCTATTTTTGCTGATGCCAATACCATTACAGGTTCCATTGGTGTATTTTCAGTGATTCCCAATGCGGAGAAATTTTTGAAAAATAAATTAGGTATTACTTTTGATCGCGTTAAAACAGGGCAATATGCAGATGCGCCTTCTGCCACAAGAGCCTTAACTGTCATAGAACAAAAATTTTTGCAAGCAGGCGTAGACAGTGTTTACTTTACTTTTACATCAAGGGTAGCGACAGGTAGACAAAAAAGCGTGGCGTATATTGATTCGATCGCACAAGGACGTGTATGGACAGGTGCAGATGCAATTAAAGTGGGTTTGGTGGATAAGATTGGAACTTTAAATGATGCATTGGCATCTGCTGCTAAAATGGCCAAATTAAAAGGGTATAGTATTAAATCATATCCAGAAAGTAGGTCCTTTATTGAAGAATTTTTCGAAGGGTACAAAAACGAAGTAAAAGCCAAAGCAATTCAACAAGAAATTGGAATAGAACAATGGCAGGTATTGCAACAATTAAAATCAATCAAACAGATAATGGGTCAGCCGCAGGCACGATTACCTATCTTTGAGCTCAATCAACGTTAATATATGCCTGCTTATAGTCAAATTAAAGCAATGCTTGCGATAACAAAAGCAAGTTTACGTTCTACATTTAGAAGTCCATCAGCCGTTATTTTTAGTATTGCTTTTCCATTGATATTTATCCTTGTTTTTGGTTTTTTAAGTAGTGGGGGGAATATTAATGTAAATGTGGCAATGACGCAAGGCAGTGATACGACCAATCCAATTTATGCTGCAATTAAAAATATACCAGGATTTAAATTTGCAACAGGGGATAGTAATAAAATTCAAGGAGAGCTTGCCAAGGGCCGTATTACCACAATGATTCATATTCGGGCAACTGACAATCCTAATTTACCCTATACCATTGATTTAATAAGCTCGGAGGCGGCCAATCCGCAAAATATTCAATTGGTAAAGTCTATTTTAAATTCAGTCATTTCAAAAATAAATGAGCAAAGATTTAAAGATGCACCAAGTATTGCAGTTGTAAATAATAATGTAAAAAAAGTGCCTGGTCGAATTTATCGTACCATTGATTTTATATTGCCTGGACAATTAGGGTTTTCCTTATTAAGTGCTGGGGTATTTGGAGTTGCATTTTTGTTTTTTAATTTAAGACAACAATTGGTATTAAAGCGATTTTATGCAACACCTATTCGTCGCTTATATATCATTTTAGGGGAAGCATTGAGCAGGGTCATTTTTCAATTAATTACGGCAGTCATTATCATCGGTATTGGTCATTTTGCTTTTAAGTATACGCTAGTGCATGGATGGGTCACCTTTGCGAGTATCATGGGACTTAGTTTTATAGCACTTATTTTATTTATGGGTTTTGGGTTTATTGTAAGTGGTGTAGCAAAAACGGAAAGTACCATTCCGCCATTTGCTAACTTAATTACGCTGCCTCAATTTTTATTATCCGGTACCTTTTTTTCTATTGATAATTTTCCAACCTGGTTGCAGCCTTTTTGTAATATACTCCCGCTAACGCATTTTAATAATGCGATGAGAAATATTGCATTTGAGGGAAATAGTTTAATAGATAGTTGGACCGACATTTCCATTTTATTAATATGGATTGTGATTGTTTATGCATTGGCGTATAAAATTTTTAAATGGGAATAAATGAAATTGATAAAATTGGCTGTAATTAGTGCTTTATTTTTGAGTGTTTTGGTGACCGCTATTTCATTTTTATTTCCAAGCACCGTGATTGTTTCTAGGGCCATTGAAGTGAAGGCAACGCCTGAAAAAATAGCTTTTTACACCGCTGACTTGAATCAATGGAATGCATGGATGAGTGACTGGAAGCAAAATCAAGTTCGTTTGCAAAATGATACCGCATTTATTGGTACACAAATAATTCATTTTGAAAGTAAGACAGATTCTTCTGTTAATTATCAATGGGTAGCGACAGGGCAAGCGCCATATTTTGTTAAAATTGAATGGTTCCCTTTAGAAAAAGGCAATTATGTGATTCATTGGACATTTGAACAACATGTGCGTTGGTATCCTTGGGAAAAGTTTCAAACGCTGTTGAATGAGAAATTATTAGGGACTAAGATGGAAATGGAATTGCAAAATCTGCAAGGGGTGATTAATCAGCAATAACGAATTAGGTTTAGTTATTGCGCAGTAATTTAATTTGAGCATAATTTCCACACAAATTATTTTCCGTCATTGTTCTTTTCTTTCTGATCTATTAAATATTGAACGTTCCTTTTAAGTCCTTTTAATTTTGATCTAAGTAAGGGTGACTTTTTAAATCGCTCCTTAAAAGTGGTTTCTTCCATTTGAAGCCATTGATCTCGATTCATATTTAATAAGCCATGTAAAGGTTTGAATTGCGCTTCATTGTGTGATTTGCTAAACCTATTCCAAGGACAAACATCTTGGCATATATCACAGCCAAATGCCCAATCGGTATAATTTTTATTGGCATTAATTTCCGACTGCTTTAATTCAATGGTATAGTAACTTATACAGTGATTGGCTTGAATTGTTTTATTGGGCAAGATAGCCTCCGTAGGACAGGCGTCGATACATTTGGTGCAAGTACCACAATAATCTTTAGGGATAGGGGTATCATAATCCAATTCAATATCAACAATTAATGTTGCGAGGAAAAAGAAGGAACCTGTTTGAGGTCGAATTAAATTTCCATTTTTCCCAATCCATCCTGCGCCTGATAACTGTGCCCAACTTCTTTCCATCACAGGTGCTGAATCCACAAATCCACGTCCGGTGATATGACCTATTTCCTTTTGCATCTCACCAAGCATCATTTGAAGTTTGGCGCGAATTACCTCATGATAATCTTCCCCCCATGCATATTTTGCAATTTTTGCATTTGAATCAATTTGTAATAGTTGATCTTGTTGGGATGGAAAATAATTCATTAAAAAAGTGATGACCGACTTTGCACCGGGTACTAATTTTCTTGGATCAACACGTAAATCAAAATGATTCTCCATGTATTGCATCTCGCCATGATATCCATTAGATAACCATTGTTCCAAACGACGCGCATCTTCTGTTAATTCTTTTGCTGCAGCAATGCCACAATAATCAAATCCAAATTGTGC
>DOMR01000250.1 GCA_003509845.1 Chitinophagaceae bacterium
AAAGCTTGCAGCTATTACAGGAACCAATACTGGTGACCAGGATTTAAGTAGTTACGCAACAAACACTGCACTTGCTTTAAAAGCAAATACTTCAGATATAAATACAAGTTTGTCACTTAAAGCTAACTCTTCGGATGTAACAACAAGTTTATCTTTAAAGGAAAATATCTCTAATAAATCTAGCGCAGCTGATTTAGGTGGACTATCCCCGAGTGACGTATTATTTCCAACGCAAAAAGCCGTGAAAGATTATGTGACTGCAAACGCTAGTAGTGGTGGTGTAACTGATGGAGGCATTACAACAATAAAGTTGGCGGATGGAGCTGTAACCGATGCTAAACTTGCTACTGGAATTAGTAAATCAAAAGTGGGATTAGGAAATGTGGAAAATACTGCATTAAGTACATGGGCTGGAAGTAATAATTTAACAACAGTAGGAACAATAACAAGTGGCACTTGGAGTGGCACTGCAATTGCACTTTCTAATGGAGGTACCGGAGCAACAAACGCTGTTCAAGCTAGAGCAAATTTGGGATTAGTTATTGGGACAGATGTACAAGCCCCATTAGTTGCTGGTACAGATTATCAAATACCTTTAACTTCCGGCACAAGTTATTTAGTACCAAATAGTTCCATTACCGCAAAAACAAAAATAAAAATCACTTATGATTCTAAAGGTTTGATAACTGCAGGGTCAGATGCAACCACAGCAGATATTGCTCCAAGTACTGATAGAAACTATGTAACTGATGTTCAATCTGGAGTAATTTCAAATACAAGTGGTATAAATACAGGAGATGAAACAACAAGCACCATAAAATCTAAATTAGGTATTACAACATTAAGCGGATCAAATACTGGTGATCAGGATTTAAGCAGTTACGCTACTAACACATCTCTTTCTTTAAAGGAAAATGCATCTAATAAATCTAGCGCAGCTGATTTAGGTGGCGCATCACCAAGTGACATTTTATTCCCTACCCAAAAAGCTGTAAAAGATTACGTTACAGCCAATGCCAATAGTGGCGGAGTCGCTGATGGAAGCATTAGTACAATTAAATTAGCTGACCTTGCAGTAACCGATGCTAAACTTACTACTGGAATTAGTAAATCAAAAGTTGGTTTAGGAAATGTAGAAAATGTTTCAATTAGTACTTGGGCAGGAACTAATAGCTTAACTACTGTTGGCACAATTACTAGTGGTACTTGGAGTGGAACTGCAATTAGTGTTGCAAATGGAGGAACAGGTGCAACAAATGCTACAGCAGCAAGAGCAAATTTGGGATTAGTGATTGGGGCAAATGTACAAGCCCCTTTAGTTGCTGGTACAGATTACCAAACACCTTTAACTGCGGGCACTAATTATATAGTACCAAATAGCGCGATTGTTGGTGCAACAAAAACAAAAATCACTTATGATACTAGAGGTTTGATAACTGCAGGTGCTGATGCTACCACAGCAGATATTTCTCCAAGTACTGATAGAAACTATGTAACTGATGTTCAAGCAGGAGTAATTTCAAATACAAGCGGTGTAAATACAGGAGATGAAACGACAAGCTCCATAAAATCTAAATTAGGTATTACTACTTTATCAGGCTCAAATACTGGTGATCAAGTACTTCCAACTTTAGTAAGTTTAGGGGCTGTTCCAACTTCAAGAGTTATCACGATTAACGGCACAGGCTTGGACTTAAGCTCAGATAGGTCTTATACTATAAATACAGGATTAACTTTAGCTGATTTAGAGCCTTCCAATGTAAAAGCGAAAACTTTTGAATTAACGCAGCCTACTGCGATAAATTCAACTACTACGACAACATTAGACTTGTCTACTGGGAATTTGTTGGAACTTGTGTTAACGGGACCCACTACACTTGCTTTTTCAAACCCCAAAATAGGCACATATATAATAAAGGTCAAACAAGATGGTACAGGAGGGAGAACGCTTACTTTCCCAATTATGAAATGGTCAGATGCCGCAGTGCCAACGATTACTACAGCTGCCAATGGTATTGATTTAATTACCTTAATCTATGACGGGACTCATTATTATGGGTCTTGTTTACAAAATTTTTAAAAAATGCATAAAATTATCTACCTATTTCTATTATTTTCAATTTATTCCAACGCGCAAGTGATTCCGATTGGTACAGTAATAAAGGGTAAACGTTTACCAACTTTATTTTCAGAAAATGTTCCTAATGAGGATAATAATTCCGCGACTTTATATGGCAGCATTAAGATTAATGATTCAAAATTAAGTATAGTTGAAAATGGCTTTGTGATTTTATTGAGTTCAGATGCGCAATCACCAAATATTTCAAATGCAAGGCGGGTTATAGTCTCTGGGGGCACTGCTAATTTTCAGACAACTTTGAATGACTTTGCATCCAATACAACCTATAAATATCGCGCCTATGCTAAAAATAGCAAAGGAGAATATGCTTATTCGCAAGTTATTACTTTTACAACTTTTAGAAATTATTGTGAACCATATCCTTGTAAAAATGCGGGCATTTGTAGAAGTAGTATAAGTGGAGCAACGTGTATATGTACTATTACCTTTTGTGGTGATTGCTGCGTACAACTTGCTGATGCATCTTGTCCTGGTGGATCGGAAGTAGTATGCCCCGTAGCTTCACCTATTGCTTATGCAGATAATTTAGATAAAAATAAATTTCAAAATAATATTATAAAAACTGCTACTTTTAAAAATATCTGGGTAAATACGGGGAAAGCGATATTTGATGAGTCAATGATTAATACAATGAAATAGTATTAATCCAATTCAATTGTTGGGTCCCAGAATAATTTTTCAAAGTCAAGGACAGTTTCGTTTTGGACTTTTATTTTTTAGACTTACTCTTTTTATTAGTAGTAATTAATGATTTCAAATTTTCTTTTTTGTGCTTTTTAATATAGGCGCTTATTTCTTGAAAGTCCTTTTTCGTCATTTTACTTGGCCCAATAACAAAATCAACACCTGAAGGTTCCATTATTATATTATTATTCATGGTTTATGGCTTTTGAAAATATTGATTAATAAGTTTCAGAGATTCTTTTGGATTTATCATCATTTTTTGACCGCTAGTGTTTACTGCACCCAAAGTTAATTCATAATGTTATTAAAGCCCCAATTCAATTATTGGGTCCCAGAATAGTTTTTCAAAGTCAAGGACAGTTTCGTTCTTGACTTTTATTTTTTCTTTGGCTAAGAGTTCCTGCATTTTAGTGGGCGTTTCAAAATGCGCTTTCCCTGTTAACATGCCATTTCTATTTACAACACGATGTGCTGGTACTTTTGGTTTAATATTATGAGAAGCGTTCATTGCCCAGCCCACCATTCGGGAGCTTCCACCAGTCCCTAAGTATTTGGCAATGGCACCATAGCTAGTCACACGACCTTTGGGAATAAGA
>DOMR01000289.1 GCA_003509845.1 Chitinophagaceae bacterium
TGATTAAATGTTTGCCATAAAGTAGGAAATCCACTTGTTAAATTCTTTAAGTTTGAATTTGAAATATAGTTAGGTGCGTAACTAATATCGTATCTATAATTGAAATTGTTATAACCTTTCTTAAATAGCTTCATTTGGCTATTATTAGTAAAGTATAAACCGCTTGTGTTTCCTGTGTATGGTTGTATTTCGCTTAATGTATTGAATGTTCCTGAAGTAACTAAAACACCTGCTGGTGTATATTCCGTAAAGTATGTGTAAGCAAAATATGGAGCAGCAGCAAATTCATTAACCGCTACAATATACCATTTGCCATTGGATTGATACAATTTGCAACCAAATGACTTTAATATTTGTGCTAATACTTCTAAACAAGGTATATATGTTTCATCATCATTTTGAAAGTAAACAGGTCGTAAATAGCTTTGATTAAATGGTTCGTATTGACTACCATCTCCCCTATTTGACATTCCAGCTGCGTAATAAGAACAAGCAGTAATAAGATTTAATCCTGTTGGGAATCCTATTTTAGCCAAACAAGAATATAAAAAATAAAGAACCGATTGCGGACTTAATTTAGTGTTACCAACTACATTTGTTTCGGTAAATGTAAAAGGAATGTAATCTAACATTCCAAGTCCATCAATAGCATTAAAAGCTAATTCTTTTCTGCCTGTGGTAAATGAGTATTGAACCAAATCACTTAAAACCCAACCTTGCCAATAAATACTTCCATCAATAAATAACTTTACTAAATATTTCCTATCGTTTAATGTTGTAAAGTCAGGCATATTATCATCATCATCAGTTACATCAATACTTACATTTAACTGACTTGCATAGATAGGTTCGTAAATATCATCACTTCTTGGGATGTATTGTAACTGAATTGCAGTTGCAGGATATTCAATTACCGCAGCAACTGCTTCATCAATATACATTTCAACAACCGCAACTTCATTGTTTTTGGTTGCAGCAGTTATTTGGTATTTTAAATTATATGCCACCTCTACGTAAATTTAATGATGAATTAGACCTTTGTAATGCTAAAACTAAATCATTGCCTCTTAATACAAATGAACCATTGCCACCCATTCCACCACCACTCATTGCACCTGCACTAAATGTAGTGTTTAACATTCCCTTTAATTTACTTAATGGCATAACCGCTTCACTTTCATTTCCTTCGCCTATTAAAGCGTGTGTTGGTCCTGTTACAATTCCACCATCTGCCATTCCTAAAGCCTTCATAAAATATCCACCAAAAGTCAATGCTCCAGCAGTTCCAGCGTTTATTGCTGACATAATCGCTGCAAAAATAGTAGCTTGTAAAATTGCAGCAACAAATTGTTCAGCTAATCTACCTAACATATTTCCCATAGCTTGTAATCCCGTTTGTCCTTGTTGTAAATCTGCATACATTCCCATTAAAGCACCTGATACATTTCTTGATATTGAATTAGCAAAATCCTCATACGCTTTTTGCGTTTTCTTTAATTCTGCTTCATTATCCATTAAGTCTTTGGTATTTTTAGTTAAAAACTTACCTAAACTATTTTGAGATTGGTCTCCTAATTCTTTTTTAGTTTTTTTGCTAAATTCACTTTCTTTAACAGGTTCTTCTTTATAAATAAATGGTATATAAGATAAATCTAATTTTTTAAATTCTTTTTTATACTTTTCAATGTCCATTAATTGTTTAGACAATTCATACTTTAAATTAGCAGAAAACTCCTTTAATGTATCTAATGATTCTTTAGCTTTGTTTTTATCAGGAGTTGGGAATAATGTAACTTTTAATAATTCGCTAAATGTATTTGATTCAAGTCTAGCAATGTTATTTTTAATATCATCCCCTAATTTGTTGTATTGTTTATTTATTAAATCTCTTTGATATTCAACACTTCTTATATGTGAATGACCATACTCAATCATTTTTTTAGGACCAGTAACTAATGCTAAAGCATCATTTCTTTTCTTTTCATTTTTTGCATTTTCAGCATACGCAATATTTAATTGTTCAAGATTATTTTTTTCTTTAGCAACCGCATCACCTTGCATTGCTGCTTGATTAACTAAAGTTTGATAAAACTTTTTATCTTGCCCTAATTTTGCATCTTGTATTGCTTCACTATTACTGTATAATTTTTTTAATTCTTTTAAGGCTTCCTCTTGTTGTGTTTTATTTCCACCTACAATAATTTCAGCTAACATTATACCTTTAGTTCTTTTGGTTTGCTCTCCACCAACTAACTTGTAAACGTCATCAGCTACCTCTTTAAGTTTCTTTCTAAATGCCTCTAGTTCGGCAGTTGGTCCTTTAAAGAATGCAATTATATCTTTACTAAATGTAACCGCTAATGAAGATACCACACCAATAGCAACACCAACCCCTGCTGGACCTGCTAAACCAGCAACCATTGCTTGTAAAGCCTTTTTAGTACCACCTTCCGTTGCAGCTAATCGCTGGAACGATTCAACCATAGGATTTAGGTTATTTGCCACACCCATAATTCCATAAGGAGCATCTTGAGCAATCCTTGAAAAGTTTATAAGTGATTGCGAAGCATCACCCATTGATTTTCCTGATTGATTAAGTCTATCGTTTAAATGAGCAATTTTACTACTTGTAAAAGTAATATTTTCATTTAATGTTTTAATTGTACCTACATCAGTTGTCTTTTTTAAGGTATTTTGAAATTGCCTTAATTCATTTTGTGCTTTTATTAATTCAGCCTCTAATGTAGATACATCCGCATCAATACTTATAAAAAACTTATCAAAAGACTCTGCCATAATATTTTAATTTACTCCGTACAACTTTAAAGTCCTTGCCAATTGGTCTGTTGTTAACATTACCTTTTCTTCTTCTATTTCCAAATCATCAATCGCTGGTATGTGCCAAAAAGACTTAATACTTTTGGGTGATTTTTCAGTTGTGTTACTTAAATATACAATATAGGCAAGGTTTCTAGTCCTTGCCCATTCGTTTAACTCTTGTTTTTCCTTACCCATTACGATAATAGAAAAGTCTTTCCAAGTCATTTCCCAAAACTCATTGGGTCTTATATTGCATTCAGCAGCTTTCACTAAAATATCATCCCACCCTAACTTTATTAGGCTTTTTTTTTTCTTCTTTAGGTGTTCCTTGTACTGTTGTAACTGTGCTTTCAACAATATACTTTAAGTACAAAAGAACTTGTCCTTCAGGGTTAAAAATTCCGCCTATTTCATCAATCCAGTCGCAAACATCATCTTCGGTAAAATCAATTTCTTGTTTGTTAGAAATACATCCTGATTTATATCCAATGTGTATTAGTTTAACAATGTTATCCAAGTCGTATTGGTTGCTACCTAAAAACTCAAAGTACTTATCTATTGTAATGTCTTTTGCTTTACAAAATTCACGCATTGACCAAGTACCCCATTTTAATTGAATTGTTTTGTTGTTTAGTTTTAATTCAAACATAGGTTTATGCAGTTTCGGTTTGTGTTAATGGTGGTAATGTTACTACGAATGTTGCAGTAAATTTAACATCATCTTTGTCAGCAGCATTTACTTCAAAATCGCTAATAAATACTTGACCTGAATAAACGATATCACCTGCGGTTGGAGTTGCTTTACCCATCTTCATATTGAAGGCAGTTTTAGCAGCGTGAGCAGCGTACAATTGTTGGTAAGAATCCTTACTAGGAGTTCCTGTTTCATCAATTGCAAATCCTTCGCCTTTGAATGATTGAGTAAATGAAGGACCAGCTTGATATTGGTCTCCACATTTAGAAGTTGCATCAATAGTGTTAACAGTTGATGTCATTGAGTTAGTTGTAAGACAAGCGACTGCTTTAAATGTTGCGTCTCCGTCTATGTCAGCGGTAAGAATATAATCTCTTGCTGATACTTTTGTTTCTGCCATTTTATTTTAATTTTGAGTTATTATTAAATTATAAGTTATTATTGTTCGCCATATATTATCCGAAGGGTTTAAACCATCTAAATTTCTAATTGCACCCACTACTAAACTTGAAGCATAAAACCCATTTGCAAGGGTAATATTTGTTTCCGAGTTGATTGCAGCTAGTATTAAATCGCTTATTGTTTCGGCTCTTTTATATCCAAAGTTACTATTTTTTATTACAATGTCAACATCAATGGTAACCGCATTGGTGTAACTGATTTTACCTTGTTCCTGTGC
>DOMR01000220.1:0-12211 GCA_003509845.1 Chitinophagaceae bacterium
CCAAGGAATCCTACCCTTCCAATAGCTACTGAAAATTTAAAAAACCCAATTGATCTTTGGACCAACCAATATTTTAGTGCAAATAAAATAATTTGGCCAAAAGTGGTGGATGATAACACTTTTTTAAGACGTATATCATTGGATCTGGTTGGCTTAGTTCCTAGTGCAGAAGAATTAGAAAAGTTCGCAAAGGATAATAGAAAGAATAAAAGGGAAATTTGGATTAGAAAATTACTTAATCAAAAGGATGATTACAGTTTACATTGGTTAAGTTTCTGGAATGACGCATTAAGAAATGATTATACAGGGACTGGCTACATTACTGGCGGTCGTCGCAATATCACTTATTGGTTATTTAATGCGATAAAATCGAATAAATCGTATGACCAATTTGTAAAAGAATTATTAAACCCAACAGACGAATCAAATGGATTTATTGAGGGAATTAAATGGCGTGGCGTAGTGAATGCAAGCCAACGTACTGAAATGCAAGCGGCTCAAAATGTATCTCAAGTGTTTTTAGGACTTAATTTAAAATGTGCTTCCTGCCATAATAGTTTTATAAGTGATTGGAAATTGACAGATGCTTATGCATTTGCAAATATTTTCGCTGACACCTCACTTGAAATTAATAGATGCGATAAACCTACAGGCAAATTTACTGGCGCACGTATGCTTTGGAAAGAACTAGGCGCTATTGACAGTAGTGCAAAAAGAGAAGAAAAATTAGCACAATTAGCCACCAATATGGTACAAGCTTCCAATGGAAGATTTTATCGCACCATTGTCAACAGAATTTGGGCGCAATTAATGGGTCGTGGATTAATTGAACCGTTGGATGTGATGGACAATGAAGCATGGAGTCAGGATTTATTGGATTGGATGGCATTTGATTTTCAAAAAAATAAATCTGACATAAAAGAATTACTGTTTTTAATTACTTCTTCAAACACCTACCAACTTCCTTCGGTAAGTTTTAATGATGCAAGTAAAATAATATCCCCGCAATATGTTTTCAAAGGCCGATTACGCAAGCGCATGTCAGCAGAACAATTTGCAGATGCGGCAAGCACTATCATTACACCCATTTTTTACGACTCCATGTCCATTACCTATGTAGATAAAAAAGCGGTACTCGAAGAAATAAAAAAACAAAAAGAAAGGCAGGAGAAAAAGAAAGCGGAGGATAAGAAGAAAAAGAAGGACAAGAACAAAGACAAAGAGAATATAGATCGAGAGAAAAAAGAAAAGGAGAAGAAAGAGAAAGAGAAAAAGGAGCGAAAAATGATGACACCAAAAAAATTACCTCCAATTATTGGCGCAGCATTTGTGCGCGCTTCATTGGTGAACAATAATCCATTCTTAATATCGCTAGGAAGACCCACTCGTGAAACAGTCAGTACCATTAGAGAATCGCAATCAAATTTATTGCAAGCATTGGAATTAACCAATGGAGATCGATTCAACTCCATGATCCAAAGAGGAGCTATTATTTGGAAAAACAAATATATTAGTGGAGATGTAATCATTAAGGAAATATATCAACAAGCTTTAGGTAGAGCTGCAACAAAATCTGAATATACGATAGCAAAAAAATTATTAGGGGAAACCCCGACTCCTGATGCCATTGAAGATTTGTTTTGGATAATTTTATTATTGCCGGAATTTCAAATTATTTATTAATTCATTTTAAGTAAATATTAATTATGTCAAGTCATTGGAATCGGAGAGAATTTTTAAAAAATAGCAGTACTGCTACCCTAGCAGCACTAGCTGCGGGTGCCCCATTAGCAGGTTTGTTAAGTGGCTGTAATTCATCAAAATTGACAGCAACAGCAGATACAGTCATTTTACTTTGGATGGCCGGAGGGATGGCACATACAGATACTTTTGATCCAAAAAGATATACCCCATTTACCAAAGGCATGATGGCGAATGATGTATTAAGCACTTTTAAGTCAGTGCCTACTGCATTAGATGATATCTATTTTTCAGAAGGGCTTGAATCGATTGGTAAAGTATTAAATAAAGGCACTGCCATTAGATCCTATGTTGCAGGCGATATGGGTCACATACTTCACTCTCGTCATCAATACCATTGGCATACCTGTTATAAGCCGCCACAATCAGTAGCTGCACCTCATATAGGTTCTTGGATTTCAAAACAATTAGGACCTGTCAATTCAGTGATTCCTGCATTTATTGATATTGGTCAACGATTTTCATTAGGAGAAGGAGAAGAACTAAAAGCATTTCATACCGCCGGATTCTTAGGGAATGAATATGGACCTTTTTTAATACCTGATCCAAGTGAAGGTCTTGAAAGTGTGAAGCCTCCTGTTGGAATGGATATTAGCAGGTTTGAAAAAAGAAACCAACTTTATAATGAATTAATGAACCAAGGACCATTAGGTGAATTGGGCAGTGATTATCAAAAAGAATCCATGAAAAGATCCATGGAGCAAGCCTATATGCTTTTAAAGTCACCAGAAGCTACTGCTTTTGACCTAAGTAAAGAACCCAAAGAAAACTACGACATATATAACACAGGTAAATTTGGATTGGGCTGTTTAATGGCAAAACGTTTAACCCAAAAGGGAGCAAGATTTATTACGGTCACCACCGAATATGAACCATTTAAAAATTGGGATACCCATGATAATGGACATACTAGATTGGCTGATATGAAAAAACAAATTGATGGTCCGATTGCGCAATTGATAAAAGATTTAGATCAATCAGGACATTTAGATCGAACACTTATTATACTAGCAAGTGAATTTAGCAGGGATATGATGGTCGAAGGGCGTCCAGATTTAAAAGTACAAGAACAAGTGAATCAACCTGATATCATTGATGACATTAAAAATTATGGAATGCACCGACATTTCACAGACGGCTGTTCCATGTTAATGTTTGGCGGCGGAATTAAAAAAGGATATGTATATGGCAAAACAGCCGATGAACGTCCTTGCAAAACCATTGAAAAGCCCATTCGGATTGAGCAAATTCACCAAACCATTTACCGTGCATTAGGTATACCAGAAGACACCCATTATGTCATTGAAAAGAGACCGTTTTATACAACACCCGATGGTTTAGGTAGGGCGGAGATGGACTTGTTTGCTTAAACTTAGGCTAACATTCATGTTTTCTACTACAATCTACCCATGAACCTAAAAAAGCATTGTTATGCGCCTGGATAGGCGTCAAATTTAAATAGTGTACCTTGCAGTCCATTATGAGTACAAATTTCAAGTCATTACATCTTATTGAGCCGCTATTAATGGCACTTTACGAGGAAGGATATACCACACCAACACCTATTCAAGCACAATCAATTCCGATTGTTTTAGCGGGCAAGGATTTATTAGGTTGCGCACAAACAGGTACCGGTAAAACAGCTGCTTTTACTTTACCCATCATTCAATTATTATTACAAAATTCTAATGGAGAGAAACGAAAAAAAATAAGAAGTTTAATCGTAACCCCAACAAGAGAATTAGCCATACAAATTGCGGAGAGTTTCAATGCTTATGGTCGACATACCCCATTAAATTGTACGGTAATATTTGGAGGCGTTGCACAAGGTCCACAAGTAACTGCCCTTAGAAATGGCGTCGATGTAGTTATTGCAACACCAGGCAGATTATTGGATTTAATGAATCAAGGACATATTAGTTTAAGAGAGGTTGAAATATTTGTATTAGATGAAGCTGATCGTATGTTGGATATGGGATTTGTCAATGATGTAAAAAAATTACTAGCGGTGCTTCCTAAAAAAAGACAATCCTTGTTTTTTTCAGCAACCATGCCAGCAGAAATTGTAAGCTTAGCAAGTACCATTTTATTTCATCCAGAAAAAGTAACAGTAACGCCCGTATCATCTACGGTAGAAATTATTGATCAGTCCGTTTATTTTGTAGATAAGAATAACAAAAATGCATTATTGATTGATGTATTAAAAAATCCTGCAATTAAAACAGCACTGGTATTTACAAGAACAAAACATGGCGCTGATAAAGTAGTGAACTTACTTTTAAAATATAATATAAAAGCAGAAGCCATACACGGTAATAAATCTCAAAATGCAAGACAAAGAGCCTTAAGTAATTTTAAGGACCAAAGCACACGTGTATTAGTGGCTACAGATATTGCAGCAAGAGGCATTGACGTGGATAATTTAGAATTTGTAGTCAATTTTGAAATACCCAATATTGCAGAAACTTATGTTCACCGAATTGGTAGAACTGGTCGCGCAGGTGCGAATGGAACAGCCATATCCTTTTGCGATGCGGAAGAAAAAGCATTCTTAAAGGATATTGAAAAATTAATTGCAAAAACGATTCCTGTGATTGACAATCACCCCTACCCTTTGATGAATCACAATCCCGTTAAAACGGTGCAACAACAGGGTCGTGGAAATTCTGGTCATGCAAGGTCAAATGCGCGCGGAAACGCACAACAAAAAAATAGATTTAGCAGATCGAAGCCGCGCTATTAATTAAAATAAATTTAGTCCAACACCCAATTGCCATTGTCTTGTTTTCCAAGTGGATTGGTCTTTTAAATTATTAAGCAATTGCGTGGATGATCCGATATTATTCATCCCAATAACGTATCTGCCATAAAGGAAGAATCCGCCTAAATTTAATTTAGCCCCACCCACCATTGAAAACTCACCTGATGAAAAAGCAACACGGGCATTTTCTACCCCATCTTTACTTTGATCTAACAGTATACCATATTGCGGCCCCGCTTGTATTAAAAAACTTTTAACCACATTGTATTGTAATAAAATAGGTATAGTGAAATAATTTAAATGATAGGTTTCAGGCTTAAAACTTGGATTGATGAGTAATTCGGCTTGCGTAGGACTGGCTTCCAATTTTGTTTGTGATAACAAAACCTCCGGTGCAATACTAAACCCTTTGGATAGGCCAATTTGCATGGTAGCACCTACATGATAAGAGGCAGAATTATGATCGACAGCAACATTATCTACTTTAGAAAAATTTTGCCCTACTTTCAAACCCAATCCAAATTTTTGCTGTGCATTTAATTGAATAGCAAAAAAGAAAAACAAAAGGATAAAAATATTTTTCATAAAAAATTATTTGATAATTACTGAATGTTCAAAATTTAGTAACAATGATTGTATGCTAAACATATTACAAAATTACACCAATTCTATCAAAGTAATTTCAGGCATGATACCCACACGACCAGGATAACCTAAAAATCCAAATCCCCTATTGACATATAATTGCTGTTGTTCCGCTTGATATAACCCCGCCCATTGTTTATACACCCATTGCACAGGGCTCCATTTAAAATAGGGGTTTTCCAAACCAAATTGCATCCCATGCGTATGACCTGATAATGTTAAATTTATTTGTGGATATTTTGGAATCACTTCTGCTTCCCAATGGCTTGGATCATGACTCATTAAAATAATAGGCAAATCAGGATGCACGCCTTGCATCGCCAATTCCATTTTGCCATATTTAGGAAATCTTGCTTTTGCACCCCAATTTTCAATACCCACTAATTGCAAAATAGCCCCATCCTTTTCAATTTTAACATTTTCATTCATCAATAAGCGCCAACCCATATTAGCATGTACTTTTTTTAGGGCTTCCAAATTTTGTATTTTAGCTTCTTGACTATCCCATTTTACATAATCCCCATAATCATGATTTCCCAAGGTGCTAAAAACACCAAATGGCGCATTAATTTCACTAAAAACAGGCGACCAAGGTTCCATTTCATTGGCGCGATCATTCACCAAGTCACCCGTAAATAATACAAGGTCAGGCTGTTGATTTTGAATCATTTGCACCCCCTTTTTTACCGATGCTAGTTCCTTTAAACTGCCACTATGAATATCACTGATATGAATAATTTTAAACCCTTTCAATGCGATGGGCAAATTAGGAATCACTACCTTTTTTTTAATCAACTTATAATTGTACTTATTCCCAAATCCATAAAGCAAGGAAAAAAATAAAGTAGATGACAACCCTACACCCAGCCAACTTAAAAATGTGGATCGGGGAATGCCATTCTCCGTGTTCATAAATTTAGCACCAGTGGCTGACGAAATTTGTCCAATGGTCCAAAATGCCCCCCTGCGCAAATCATCTACTACAAAAAATGTAACCATGAAAAACTGCGTCAATACCCAACCCACCCCGATTGAAAAAAAATATTGCTTGAAATAAGGATTGGTGATATAAGGGAAAAGCAGAAAGGACCCAAAACTAAGCGAGCACAAAGCCCAATATATTATACCCGCAGTTGTTTTGGCCGTCATCGAAAATCCCTGGAAAACGGTCCTCAAAACAAAAAAAATATAGAAATCAACCAGAATCAATACAGATAAAAGAACAAAAATAAAAACAGGATTCCTCATAGAATAAATTAATGGGTAAAATTAGGCCATAATGCCCCATTTATAACATATTTAATCCCAAAAAGTTACCATTTATGCCTTATTTTTGATTGAAATTAAGGATAACTATTATATGGCTCGAATCATTGGAATTGCGAATCAAAAAGGAGGGGTGGGTAAAACAACCTCGGCCATTAACATTGCAGCTAGCTTAGCAGTTTTAGAATACAGAACGCTGCTAATTGATGCTGACCCACAAGCGAATAGCACTACAGGGGTAGGCTTTGATTTGCATAATATTACGACCAGCTTATATGATGGCATGATTAATAATACACCTCTTAAGGATATTGTATTAAAAACTGAAATACCACATTTGGATTTAATACCATCGCATATTGATTTAGTGGGTGCTGAAATTGAATTAGTCAACTTACCGAACAGAGAAAATGTTTTAAAAGGTTTGATCAATGAAATTAATGACCAATATGATTTTATTATCATTGATTGTTTACCCTCCTTGGGGTTAATTACAGTAAATGCGTTAGTCGCATCGGATAGTGTGATTGTTCCTGTACAATGCGAATTTTTTGCATTAGAAGGATTAGGGAAACTTTTAAATACCATCAAAATTGTTCAAAGCAGATTAAATCCTGAATTGCAAATTGAAGGTATTTTAATGACCATGTATGATGGACGTTTAAGATTAAGTAACCAAGTAGTCAGCGAAGTTCGTAAGCATTTTGACGAAATGGTATTCTCAACCATCATTCATCGCAATACAAGATTAAGCGAGGCCCCAAGCGTAGGCAAACCTGTTATTCTATATGATGCTGAAAGTAAAGGCACTGTAAATTATTTAAACCTAGCCAAGGAAATTTTACAAAAAAATGGCATGACCAATATGAGTAATGCCGAGCGTATAATTGATTAATTATGAGTAAGAGTACACCCAATAAAGAATTAATTGGAAAAGGGCTTCGCTCTTTATTACAAAGTATTGATTCGGATTATAAAAATCCTGCAGGAAAAGTACCTACTGCAACCATTGAAAAAACGGTGGCAAGTAACCGTATTTTACTTACAGACATTCAAGTAAATCCTAAAAATCCTAGAAAGGATTTTGATGTTACCGCTTTACAAGAATTAGCAAAGTCAATTCAAATTCATGATTTAATTCAACCCATAACGGTTGCACAACTTGCCAATGGCAAATACCAATTAATAGCAGGGGAACGTCGTTTTCGCGCTGCAAAATTAGCAGGCATTAATGACTTACCCGCTTATATTAGACATGGCAATGATAAAGAACTATTAGAATTAGCCTTACTTGAAAACTTACAAAGAGTTGATCTTAATGAAATAGAAATTGCATTAAGCTACCAACGCATGATGCATGAACTTAATTACACACAAGAAAACGTAGCAGAGCGAATGGGTAAAGACCGATCTACGGTTTCGAACTATATTCGATTACTTGAATTACCTCCCAACATTCAAGCAGCATTACGTAATGGAAGTTTAAGTATCAGTTTGGCTAAACTTTTAATTGGCAAGGAGGTGGACAAACAACTTTTCCTTTTCAAGGAAATAGTTGAAAAAGGGTTAACCGTTAGGCAAGCAGAAGAATTAATTAGAAAGGTAACACAAGCAGGAAAAATTAGCACCCCAAGTAATGCTGGCACTAAAAGCCAACTATCCCCTGTTTATAAAAAATTAGAAGATAAATTAAGTAGCCATCTGTCAACAAAAGTTCAACTACAACATCAAAAAAATGGTAGTGGAAAAATCACCGTTGAATATGCTGACTTAAATGGATTAAATAAAATATTAGAAGCAATGCAATTAAGCATTAGCTAGACTCACTTTCATAACAAGGAATTTTAATAGGATGCGGCTATTATTTACATTTACATTGCTTTTAATCCTAGGGCTAAATGCTTGGAGCCAAGATAGCACCAAAATAATAAGTAAGGACAGCACGCTTGTCATCCGAAAACATATTCCAAGTACAGCGACAAAACGTTCTGCTTTAATCCCAGGATGGGGACAGGCTTACAACAAACAATATTGGAAAATTCCTTTAGTATATGGCGTTATTGCCATCCCAACAGCCGCCTATATTTACAATAACGACATGTACAAAAAAACAAAGTTTGCCTACGAAGCTAAATTCAAGGAGGCTGCAGGGGACGCCTCCGATGTTGCAAAAATTGATCCACTACTTAAAAATTTAAGTGCTTCCTCCTTACAGAGTTACCGAAATATTTTTCGCAAGGACAGGGACTATTCTATTATGTGGTTTATATTAACCTGGGGTATCAATGTAATAGACGCGACCGTATCTGGACATTTAAAAGAATTTGATATCAATAATGATTTAAGCTTTAAGATACAACCCACCTATCAACCACAGTTCAAACAAGCAGGATTGGCGCTTCAGTTTCACTTAAAAAACAACCATTCAAGATAAATTTATTGATATGAAAATTGCATTAATAGGCTACGGTAAAATGGGTAAGGCAATTGAATCCATTGCATTAAACAAAGGACATGAAATTGTCTTAAAAATAGATATTCAAAATAACCAAGACTTTACCGAAGCAGCTATACAAAAAGCAGATGTCGCCATTGAATTTACGGGACCGCACAGTGCTTTTGAAAATGTAAAAAAATGTATTGCTTGGGGTGTACCCGTGGTGAGCGGATCTACAGGATGGCTAGACCAATGGGCCGTGATCAAAGATTTATGTGAAGTAAAAAAAGGCACTTTAATTTACTCAAGTAACTATAGCATTGGCGTTAATTTATTTTTTGAATTAAACAAGCAATTGGCGCAATTAATGCAGCCCTATAATAGCTATGATGTTTCAATGACCGAAGTGCATCATACTGAAAAAAAAGACGCCCCAAGCGGAACGGCTATTTCCCTTGCAGAACAAATTTTAGCGCAAATTGGGAGAAAAAACAAATGGGTAAACGCGGCTTCTGAAAATTCAAATGAATTGGTCATTCAATCGGAAAGAATTGATCCTGCCCCTGGAACGCATATGGTCAAATACAGCTCTGAGGTGGATGATATTGAAATTATACATACAGCACACACTCGAATTGGATTTGCAAGTGGCGCCGTTTTGGCCGCTGAATTTGCATTTGAAAAAAAGGGTATCTTTACAATGAAAGATGTTTTAGGGCTTTAACCAACAGCTTAAATTAGTTGTAATAAAAAGCAATTGTAAAAATAATGCTATCTAAGAAAACACAATATGCACTTCAGGCACTCTCCTATATGGCAGGTGAAAAATCAGATGCTCCTATTTTGATTGCAGAAATTGCACAAGAAAAAAATATTCCTTTAAAATTTTTAGAAAGTATTTTATTAGAACTGCGCAAAGCCGGTTTTTTAGCAAGTAAGAAGGGGAAAAACGGCGGTTACTTTTTTGCTGTCCCTCCCGCAGCTATTAAGTTGTCAAGCATATTTAGAATTATTGAGGGGCCTATTGCGTTATTACCTTGTGTAAGTTTGAATTTTTACGAAAAGTGCACAGACTGTAATGAAAAAAAATGCGGTATTAATAAAGTCATGATTGAAGTGCGCGATAACACTTTGGCCATTTTGGATAAAAGAACAGTAGCTGATTTAAATTATAAAAAAGCAAAGTAATTGTTACTACACCGCATGTATTGCTGCCGTATAATTCAACAAAATATGAAAAAACTATTTTTCATTTTGCTTGTGGGCATTAGCAGTATTACAAATGCGCAAAGTTTAGTGGGAGGACAAAATATTTTAAAAACTAATTTATCCAGCGACGCTTTAAATAATTACAACCTAACTTTTGAGCGAAGTTTGTCTCGTTTTATGTCGGTATCCTTGAGTTATCGAAAAATGAACAAACAAAAATTACCCCTTAAGGAATTAGCAAAACAATTTATTCAAAACCCGGCCATTGATTTTGATAATTTTCAAATTGGAAATTCAGCGATAACCGCAGAAGCTCGTTTTTATTTAGGGGTATCTAAAATGTCTGGTCTTTATTTAGCTCCCTATGCAAGAATGGCAACCTTTGACTTAACTGTTCCTTTAGATTATACCTATATACCTGCATCGCCTATTCCTAATGTCACCTTACCTGCGATACCCATGCATGCACAATTAGATGGCACCATTCGATCAACTAGTTATGGGGTATACACAGGAATGCAATTCCAATTATTAACAAAGTTAGTATTAGACCTCTGGATTGTTGGCGGTCATTATGGAACTTCTAATGGAAAATTAATTTTTGTTGCACCCAATGGCACGCCTGCCTTAGCCTTAACAGAATTAAAAAAGACGATTGATCAAACCAAAACCACCCCATTTAATTTAACCACCAGTACCACGTCGAATGGCATCGTCACAGACACCGAAGGACCCTGGGCTGGAATTAGGGGCCTTGGTGTCACCATCGGCTTACGTTTTTAGCTATTTAGTATACCCTTATTAATATCTATCTAACCATCTATCTTCTATACTAACACTAGATTGCGTAAATAACTTACCTTTGATTCCACAAAGCAGAATTATATGATGCCTACTTATTTACAAGATTTATTTAAATCTCAAAGCTACGATGCAAACAACTTTTTTTTAATTGCAGGTCCTTGCGTTGTTGAAAACGAAGACATTGTAATGGAAATTGGAGAAAAAGTAAGTACGCTTTGTAAAAATTTAGGCATCCCGTATGTTTTTAAAGCGAGCTACCGAAAAGCAAACCGAACTAGTGCCAATTCATTTACAGGTATTGGAGATGATACCGGCATGGAATTAATAAAAAAAGTGGGTGCAAAATTTCAAGTGCCTACTACTTCTGATATTCATGCACATGAAGAAGCAGCGATTGCAGCAGCATACATTGATATATTGCAGATCCCTGCTTTTTTATGCAGACAAACCGACTTATTAATTGCAGCGGCACAAACAGGTAAAATTGTAAATGTAAAAAAAGGACAATTTTTAAGTGGTGCCTCCATGAAATTCGCAGTGGATAAAATAAAATTAGCAGGCAACGAAAAAATAATGTTGACTGAAAGAGGAAACACATTTGGCTATCAGGACTTAGTGGTTGATTACAGAAATATTCCTGCAATGGCAGAAAATGGGGTACCCGTTATTATGGATTGTACACATTCATTACAACAACCTAATCAAACGAGTGGCGTTACAGGTGGCAACCCACAATTAATTGAGACCATTGCGAAAGCAGCCATTGCTACAGGCGCGCATGGATTATTTATTGAAACCCATCCAAATCCAGCCCAAGCAAAAAGTGATGGTGCAAATATGTTACCCTTAGACAAGCTTGCGCCCTTATTAGAGAAATTGGTAAAATTGAGAAAGGCGGTAATTTAGCTGCTGCTAAAAATATTTCATTGGATTTCTTTTCCCTAATAGAATGTATTTTCTAATACTTCTCCAAAAAGCCAATATCATATAAATAATGACTGGCGAACCGAAAGTCAGAAATGAAATGTAGATAAACCACATTCTAATTTTAGTGGTCGCAATGCCCAATCTTTCGCCAATGGCAGTGCAGACCCCAAAAGCATGTATTTCAAAAAAATCCTTGACTTTTTGCATATATAAAGCGACTATTCTATATGCAATCTATAAAAAAAAGTGGACATAAAGTGTATTTTTTGCTTTAACCGGGTGCAAATTTGGCTTACCTTTGCCCCAATTTTAACCACAAAACTAAGTACCATGGCTTTTGATATCGAAATGATCAAAAATTTGTATGCTGCAATGCCTGCAAAAGTAGAAGCGGCTCGAAA
>DOMR01000220.1:12247-15388 GCA_003509845.1 Chitinophagaceae bacterium
TTATTAAATCGTCCATTGACCTTATCTGAAAAGATATTGTTCGCTCATTTGCATGGTGATCAAAAGTTAGAAAATTTTGAAAGAGGTGGTTCTTATGTAGATTTTGGACCAGATCGTGTTGCGATGCAAGATGCAACAGCGCAAATGGCATTATTACAATTTATGCAAGCGGGTCGTCCTAAGGTTGCTGTTCCAAGTACAGTGCATTGCGATCACTTAATTTCAGCAAAGGTAGAAGCAAAACAAGATTTACAAGTAGCAACAACAGAAAGTAAAGAAGTGTATGATTTTCTTGCTTCTGTTTCAAATAAATATGGTTTGGGTTTTTGGAAACCAGGTGCTGGAATTATTCACCAAGTAGTTTTAGAAAACTATGCTTTCCCAGGTGGCTTAATGATTGGCACCGATTCACATACAGTGAATGCAGGTGGCTTAGGCATGATTGCAATTGGTGTGGGTGGTGCTGACGCTTGTGATGTAATGGCAGGTTTACCATGGGAATTAAAATGGCCTAAACTAATTGGTATCAAATTAACAGGAAAGTTAAGTGGATGGACTGCGCCTAAGGATGTGATTTTAAAAGTAGCTGGTATCCTAACTGTAAAAGGTGGTACTGGTGCCATTGTAGAATATTTTGGTGAAGGTGCTACCAGCATGAGTTGTACAGGTAAAGGTACTATTTGTAATATGGGTGCAGAAATTGGTGCAACCACTTCTACCTTTGGTTACGATGCAAGCATGAGTCGTTATTTAAGTTCTACAGGCCGTGCCGATGTTGCTGCATTAGCAGATAACGTTGCTGCACATTTAACAGCGGATCCTGAAGTATATGCTTCTCCAGAAAAATATTTTGATCAAGTGATTGAAATTGATTTGACTACATTAGAACCACATTTAAATGGTCCATTCACGCCAGATTTAGCAACGCCAATTTCAAAAATGAAAGAAGCGGCTGCGGCAAATGGCTGGCCTACAAAAATTGAAGTTGGCTTGATTGGAAGCTGTACCAACTCCTCTTACGAAGATATTAGTCGCGCTGTAAGTTTGGCAAAACAGGTTTCTGAAAAAGGATTAACCATGAAGGCAGAATATATGATTACGCCAGGTTCAGAGCAAGTAAGATACACGATTGAAAGAGATGGTTTTTTAGATGTATTCAGTAAAATTGGTGCGAAAGTTTTTGCAAATGCCTGTGGCCCTTGTATTGGAATGTGGGAGCGTGTTGGCGCAGAGAAAAAAGAAAAAAATACTATCGTACATTCTTTCAATAGAAACTTTGCAAAGCGTGCGGATGGAAATCCAAATACCTTTGCATTTGTTGGTTCCCCTGAATTAATAACTGCATTAGCCATTGCCGGTGATTTAGCATTTAATCCGCTAACTGATACCTTGACGAATGATAAAGGCGAACAAGTTAAATTAGATGCACCTACTGGGGATGAATTACCAGTAAAAGGATTTGCAGTGGAAGATGCTGGTTTCCAAGCACCAGCGGAAGATGGCTCCAATGTTATTGTTGCCGTTGATCCTACCTCGAAGCGTTTACAATTATTAGATCCTTTTGCTGCATGGGAAGGAACAGATTTAAAATCATTGCGTTTATTAATAAAGGCAAAAGGAAAATGTACAACGGATCATATTTCTATGGCAGGTCCATGGTTAAAGTTTCGCGGTCACTTAGATAATATTTCCAACAACTTATTAATTGGTGCTATTAATTTTTTCAATGAAAAAACGGACAATGTAAAAAGTCAAATCAATGGCAATTACGATACCGTTCCAAATACACAAAGAGCATACAAAGCTGCTGGCGTAGGAACGATAGTAGTGGGTGATGAAAACTACGGAGAAGGAAGTTCTCGTGAACACGCTGCCATGGAACCAAGACATTTAGGCGTTCGTGTAGTTTTGACTAAATCATTCGCACGTATTCATGAAACCAACTTGAAAAAACAAGGTATGTTGGCTTTAACTTTTGCAGAGAAAGCTGATTATGATAAAATTCAAGAGGATGACAGCATTGATGTAACTGGTTTAACGAGTTTTGCGCCAGGAACCCCTTTAACTTTAGTATTAACACATAAAGATGGTTCTGTAGACACCATCAAAGCAAACCACACTTACAACCAACAACAAATAGAGTGGTTTAAAGCAGGTGGTGCATTAAATATTATTAGAAAACAAGTCGGCAAATAAAATATTCTACTTTTACATTACAACTAGGATCCACTATACATTATAATGGTTTCCGAAACCCGTCCTGATTTATCAGGGCGGGTTTTTTATTTAAATAGAATGCCAGAGTACACAAATTTTCTTAAATTGAGGTATGATTAATACAGCATTGGTTTCCTATGGTATGAGTGGCCGCGTTTTTCACGCGCCTTTTATTGATTTGAACCCCGATTTTAATTTAGTGGGTAGTTGGGAACGAAGTCAAAAAAATATTCAAGCAAGGTATCCGCACACGAAATCATTTGACTCCTACGAAGAAATTTTAAATGACCCAAGTATCCATTTAGTAATCGTAAATAGCCCCAATGACACGCATTACGAATATACGAAGCGTGCTTTATTGGCAGGAAAACATGTGGTTACGGAAAAAGCATTCACAGTAACTGTTGCAGAAGCGGAAGAATTAGATGCATTGGCGAAAAAATTAAATTTAAAATTGGCAGTGTATCATAATCGCCGATATGATGCTGATTTTTTAACCATCCAAAAGTTAATTAAAGAAGATGCGATTGGCGAATTTTTAGATATACAAATATCTTTTGAAAGGTACAGAACCACCTTAAGTCCTAAAGTACATAAGGAATTACCTACCCCTGGGGCAGGTGTATTATTTGATTTAGGTCCCCATTTGGTGGACCAAGCTTTATTATTATCTGGTATGCCAACACATATATTTGCCGACTTACGCATCATCAGAAAAGTATCCCTAGTAGATGATTATTTTACTTTGCTTTTATATTACCCTACCCACCGTATTTTATTAACCAGTGGCATGGTATATATGCAACAACTACCTGCTTATAAAATTTATGGATCAAAAGGTTGCTTCATCAAATACAGAGCGGACATACAAGAGGATGAATTATTAGCAGATAAAATTCCAACTGGACCTAATTGGGGTGTGGA
>DOMR01000190.1:0-1518 GCA_003509845.1 Chitinophagaceae bacterium
TTTGGTTTCCCACTCTTCAATACAGTTGGTTTCAAAACTAGGAAGCTGGTTCCCTTTTAAATATTGCGGTATATGATGATTCACAATACCACTTAAACGACCGGTTGGAATACCCCCAACACGTTCAAGTTCAGGCGATCCGCTTAAAAATATCATCTTACCCCCTGCAAAATCAGTATTGCCTGAGCCAGACATATAAGTAAGTATTGCATTTCGAGCGCCTGATATATGATTACTGATGGATTCCTTAGATATAGGGATGTATTTTATACCACTGGTGGTGCCACTTGTTTTGGCTAAATACAAGGGAAGCCCCTTCCAAAGCACATTTTGGGTCCCTTTTTTGATTTGTTCAATATATTCCCTAAAGCCCTCATAGTCCCTTATAGGCACCGCCTTTTTAAAACTAGCGTAGTCCGTAATTTGATCAAAATGGTGATTTTTTCCGAATTGGGTCCCTTTAGCTGACTTAACTAATTGATTTAGAATAGATTGCTGATCAGCCACTGCCGTCAATTGCTCCTTTTTAATTTGCCGATGCACTACAGATGCGAATGGCTTGGCGAGCAGTGATTTAATATTCATAGGTCAAATTAAGGGTATCCTTGTAAATTTGGGCAAAAATAGGCACATTTTCATGGAACTTCAAATGACTTTATCCCTCAAAAGCCGATAATAATGTTGGAAAATGGCCAAATTCAAATTGTCCTATAATTTTTTTAGATTTAATTGCATTTTGGGATAATAATAATTACCTTTGCAATCCTAATTTTGGACATTTATGCTAGCAGTTGTAAAAATCTCAGGTCAGCAATTTAAAGTACAAGCCGGACAAAGCTTGTATGTGCCTCACCTGGAAGGTAAAACAGGAGATAAAGTTGAATTCAACGATGTAATTTTTGTTGATAACAACGGAAGTATCTCATTTACGAGTAAAGTAACAGTGAAAGCTGAAATCTTGAACGATTTAGTTCAAGGTGACAAAGTGATCGCTTTTAAGATGAAAAGACGTAAGGGTTTTCGTAAGAAGCACGGTCACAGAACTCATTATACTCAAATCAAAATTGAGAACATCGCTTAATTAGCGACTAGTTCTAGTAAATAACTTTAGTAAAATCATAATAAGATGGCACACAAAAAAGGAGAAGGATCGGTAAAAAATGGCCGTGATTCGCATAGTAAGCGTTTAGGCGTTAAGATATATGGTGGTCAACCAGCTTTGTCTGGCAACATCCTAATTCGTCAAAGAGGTACGCAGTACCACCCTGGTAAGAATGTAGGTTTAGGTTCTGACTTCACTATTTTCGCTATGACCAACGGGGTTGTAGAGTTCAAAAAAGGTAAAAATAACAGAACTACCGTTTCTGTTTTACCAGCACAAGAAATAGCTTAATAAAAATATTTTTTGTAGTTATAATAAAAGTTTTTAATTTTAGTGTATTATTTACTAACCATTAAATCTAAAAAACATGGCAACTGCAAAAAAAGCCGCTCCTAAAAAAGCTGCAAAAAAAGCTG
>DOMR01000190.1:1646-2606 GCA_003509845.1 Chitinophagaceae bacterium
CTAAGAAGAAAGCTGCTAAAAAGAAATAATTATCGCAAGATAATTAAATCGTCTTTTTTGCTTTCAGCAGAAATAGATTATAAGGTCCTCTCCGATTTTCGGAGAGGATTTTTTTTTGTCTTATCTTTAATGCATTCATTTCAATATGCACAATTACGAAATCGCCGAATACTTTTCATTGCTCAGTAAGCTGATGGAAATACATGGAGAAAATCCATTTAAAATTAAGTCCTATTCGAACGCCGCTTTTACATTGGATAAACTAAATGATCCAGTGATTGACATGGAGCCACATCAACTATTTTCTATACGTGGCATTGGTGATGCCATTGGTCAAAAAGTGATCGAAATCATTGATTCTAAACGACTTAGCCTACTTGACAGTTACATAGAAAAAACACCAACGGGTGTATTTGAATTTTTAAAAATCAAAGGATTAGGTCCAAAAAAAATTGTCACCATTTGGAAGGAATTGGAAATTGAAAGTATTGGAGAACTACTTTATGCATGCGAAGAAAATAGGTTAGTAAAGTACAAAGGCTTTGGTGCAAAGACGCAACAAAATATTCAAGACGCACTTGTATTTTATTTACAACATCAAGGAAGATATTTATTTCAACAAGTAGTTCCGCTTGTTGAAAAATTAAAAATTGCTTTAGCAGAAAAAATAAATGGTCCTGATTTATTTTCAATTTCAGGTGGGTATAAAAGACAATTAGAAATTATAGATCATCTTGAAATTGTAACAACATTCTCTGAAAAAGAATTAACCAATTGGTTAACAGAAAAAAGTTTTCAATGCACAAAAAATGAAAAATATTTAAGTTGTATTGGTACAGATAAATTTGAAATCAGATGGTATTTTACCGACATTTCTGATTTTTATTGGACCGATTTTACCCTATCGGGCTCCCCTGAATTTTTGGAAAAATGGGAATCTGACCCCCTATTTTCAAAAAA
>DOMR01000184.1:0-9318 GCA_003509845.1 Chitinophagaceae bacterium
TTTCACTGCGTTCAAGCGCAGCCTCTCGTATTGGGCTTACCCAAAGCCCTTTAAAAACATCAGCTTCGCTGATGTTTTTGCTTTTGCATTCTCATCGCCGCATTAAAGCAAGCTTTATGCGTCTCTGTGAATGCAAAAGCCCCACGATTTCTCGTGGGGCTTTGTGACCGCGTTAGGATTCAAACCTAAAACCCCCTCATCCGTAGTGAGGTACTCTATTCAGTTGAGCTACGCAGCCATTACCCTAGTTATAGGGGGGCAAATATATTTGAAATACCTCATTCCCCCAAGGAAAAAGTCAATTATCGGTACTAATTTCTAATAATGCCAGCGCACAAATGCCTCAATAGCAGCATATTTGGTCAATCCTAGGCGCGCATAGATATCTGCGGTATTGGCATTGCGAATTTCTGCCCTTTGCCAAAATTCCCTTGCATCTGAGCCTTGGAAGGGTACACTGTCCTTTTGTGATTGGTGTATGAATATGCCAAAACGCTTTTTTAATACCTGATCTGGGCTCATTGGCATTGCCATTTCAATTTCGGAGATATCCCATTCCTGCCATGCGCCTTTGTACAACCAAACCCAGCAATCTTTAATCCATTCTGCGCCTGATGCCTTAAGTCGGCGTAAGCTTTCAAATATAATCTCTAAACAAACTTTATGGGTACCATGTGGGTCAGCTAAATCACCAGCGCAATAAATTTGGTGTGGTTGTAATTTATTTAAATAGTCCATGGTGATTTTAATATCTAATTCACTCATTGGCTTTTTTTCAATAGCGCCTGTCTCGTAAAAAGGCAAATCTAAAAAATGGTGATTCTCATCTTTTAAGCCCACATAGCGACAAGTTGCTTTTGCTTCACAGCGACGAATTAGTCCTTTGATCGCCCTGATTTCAGCAGTGTCAATATGGTCTGATTTTTTACTTGCTAAATAGGCACGTGCATTGGTTAAAATTTCTTGACTTTTTTTATTGTCTATGCCAAACAAATCTTCAAAACCAACGGCGAAGTCTAAAAAGCGGGTAACAAATTCATCTGTCACAGCAATATTTCCACTGGTTTGGTATCCTACATGAACATCATGGCCTTGATCTTGCAAACGCATAAATGTTCCACCCATACTTATGATATCATCATCAGGGTGGGGGGAGAATATTAAAACTTTTTTAGGAAATGGATTGCTACGTTCAGGATGCGCTGGTATAACAACGTTGGGTTTGCCACCTGGCCATCCAGTAATGGTATCCCGCAACATATAAAATACCTGTAAATTAATATCGTAAACAGATTCTCTTAAAACCAATAAGTCAGCCAAACTATTTTCAGTATAATCATTTGCTGTTAAACTTAAAATTGTTTTATCTAATTTTAGTGCAAGTTCAATGACAGCTTTTTTTATTAAAGTAGGTGTCCAATCAGTACTTCCTGTAAGCCAAGGTGATTTATGTCTGATTAAATCGGTTGCAGCTATTTCATCAATCACAAAAGTACAATCATCATGATTTTGTAAAACACTTGCAGGTACTTGTTCTGTAATATTTCCTTCCACTGCTTTTGCTATAATATCTGCTTTACTTCCCCAAGCCAATAAAACAATTTTTTTGGCTTTCATGATGCTACTAATACCCACCGTGATGGCTAGTTTTGGCACTTTATTCAAATCATGAAATTCATAGGTGTTCGCAATTCTTGTTTCCTGGTCTAAATGTATGACCCTGGTTTTCGAATGGAAACTTGAACCTGGTTCATTAAATCCAATATGACCATTTTTACCAATACCTAATATTTGCAAGTCAATCCCACCTGATTTTTCTATTATTTGTTCGTAACCAGAACAAAGTTCTTTGATTTGATCCTGTGCCCATTCGCCATTAGGGATATGAATATTTTCTGGTTGGATATCAACTTGACTAAATAAATGACGATGCATGAAACTCCAATAACTTTGGTACGCTGTTTTGTGGATGGGGTAGTATTCGTCTAAGTTAATTGTGATTACATTTTTGAAACTTAAACCTTCTTCCTTATGTAATCGCACTAGTTCCTTGTATAATAAAATTGGCGTACTTCCTGTAGCCATGCCAAGCACACAGTTTTCTTTTTTTGCTTGCTTTTCTTTAATGAGTGTTGCAATTTGAGCCGCTACCATGACAGACCCATCTTTAGCCGTAGGGAATATCTTAACTGGAATTTTTTCAAATGATTCAATCATACAATATAATTTTATTATTCTACTTTACTGATTTTTATCACATTCGTAGGTAGGTGTAATTCTACAGGGGTACTACCTGTATTTACCACAACATCGCCCGTTTGTACGAACCCTCCTTTTTTTAATATTGAAATTTGGTCTTTAATGATATTATCCAAACTTTCTTCTTTGTTATAATAAATCGTTTTTACACCCCAGCTTAAGCTAAGTTGGTTCACCAAACTTTTTTCCTTTGTAAAAATAAATAGAGGCGCTTTAGGACGGAAACTGCTTAACATAAAAGCAGTATAGCCACTTTGTGTCATACCGATAATTGCTTTTGCTTCACTATCATCGGCTAGTTTACAACCATTATAACAAACTGCATCACTTAAAAATGAAGGAGAATGTGATTGTGGTTTAAAGTCATCCGCACGATTATATTTGTAACCATTTTGTTCAACCTCATGAATAATTTTACGCATGGTTTCAATAACCAATACAGGGAATTGACCAGTAGCGGTTTCGCCACTTAACATCACCGCATCGGCACCTTCAATAACTGCATTAGCAACATCCGTAATTTCACTACGATTTGGTTTTACTCTATCAATCATACTTTCCATCATTTGCGTAGCAACAATCACAGGCTTCGCACGATGCAAACATTTACGGATCAATTCTTTTTGAATCAAAGGAATTTTTTCAACAGGAAGCTCTACACCTAAGTCACCACGTGCAATCATAATCGCATCACTTGCATGGATAATGTCTCTGATATTGGTTAAAGCTTCAGGCATTTCAATCTTCGCAATAATTTTTGATTTGCTATTGTTCTTATTTAAGATATCACGAAGCATTTCAATATCAGCAACTCTTTTTACAAAACTTAAGGCAACCCAATCTAATTTTTCTTTGATGATAAAATCAGCATCTTCTAAATCCTTTTCAGTTAATGCAGGTAATGATATTTTTGTATCTGGTAAGTTAATTCCTTTTTTGGAAGAAATTATACCCCCTAAGGTTACTTTTACTTTTACATCTCCATTTTTTTCAACACTACTTACGATGACCTCAATCTTTCCATCATCAATCATAATGGTATTTCCAACCACTACATCACCCGCCAAGTTAGGGTAGGAGACATATATTTTTTCAAGTGTGCCAATACATTTTTCATTCGTGAAAGTTAAAATATCACCTGCTTTAACTTCTAGTCTATTGTCCGCAATTTCACCTACTCTTAATTTTGGACCTTGTAAATCACCTAATATCGCAATGCTGCATCCCAATTCTTTGTTTATGCCACGAATATTGTCAATAATTTTCTTTTTGTCCTCATGGCTGCCATGCGAAAAATTTAAACGAAAAACATTCACCCCTGCAATCACTAAATCTTTTAATTGATCATAGGATTCGCAAGCTGGCCCTACGGTAGCAACTATTTTTGTTTTGTGGTGGATGTTTTTAAATTCTTGCGGCTGGCTCATTATTATTTGGGGTTAGTGTTAATTATTAAAAGTGTTTTTTGTAAAAAATTAGCTGGCTAATATTTTTACGATTTTCAACCATTCCTCTGATATTTTTTGTTTTGCTTTTACTGCATTGTCTAATGGGGTATACTTCATTTTATTGTCTTCAATTCCCACCATGACGTTGTGCGTGCCATTTAACAAACACTCTACAGCGTGATAGCCCATTCTGCTTGCGATCAATCGATCCAAACAACTTGGAGATCCACCTCTTTGTATATGCCCTAAAATACAAACACGAATATCTGCATTGGGTAATTTATCCTTTAAAAAATTTCCAACCTGTGTGCCGCCACCAAATTCATCTCCTTCGGCAACTACGATTAAGTTCACTAATTTCTTTCGCTTTTCTTTTTCAGTCAAAGCGGTAATTAATGCATTCATATCTGTTTTGGTCTCAGGAATTAATATATTTTCAGCACCTGTTGCTATACCACTATGTAGTGCAATATATCCTGCATCTCGGCCCATCACTTCAACAACAAATAAGCGATCATGTGCATCCGCGGTATCTCTAATTTTATCTATCGCTTCCACAGCAGTGTTGACTGCTGTATCAAATCCAATCGTAAAATCACTACCTGCAATATCTTTATCGATAGTACCTGGAATTCCAATACAAGGGATGTCGAATTCATTACTGAACTTTTGTGCGCCTTTAAAACTACCATCACCACCAATAACCACGATGCCGTCAATACCTCTTTTTTTAAGATTATTATAAGCAAGTTGGCGTCCCTCGGTCTCGAAAAACTCCTTGCTTCTAGCTGTTTTTAGGATGGTTCCGCCACGTTGAATGATATTCGCCACCGATCTTGAATTCATTGGGAAAATGTCGTCCTCAATCATTCCATTATAACCTCTAGCTACACCAAATACTTCTAATCCATGGTATAAGCTAGTTCTAACCACTGCTCTAATAGCTGCGTTCATCCCGGGGGCATCACCGCCTGAAGTCAGAACGGCAATTTTGGTCACTTTTTTTGTGGACATATTCTAATCAATTGTAGGTTAATGCACTGATTTACAAATTAAAATTCAAATGCGGCTTAACCAAATGGAGCTACAAATTTAAACATTTGGTACTAATAATAGATATTAAATAAACAAATGTGGGTATTTTTCTATAAAAGACGAAGAATCGTTAGTTTTTGCACACTATTGGGTGCATTAATCAATGGAGCATGAGTCGTTGGGAAAACTAAAAAAAGGTTGATGTTCGCCGATATGTTCTATTTGCCTATTACTTGCTTTCTAAAACTAGCAAATCATTAAATGCAATTTCATATTCCTTATTCATGGATCTAATCAAAGCATTTTTATCTTGGTAGCTTTTTTCTACAACATGAAACTTTTGGGTATCAGAATAAATCGTTGGATCGGCCATTTGTGACTCTATATCTAATTTCTCCTTCTGCAAAGTTTCAATATTATGCTCCAATTGCGCTATGGCACGTTGTAATTTTTGTATTTGTTTTTGCAAATCCTTATCAATAGCTACATTGGGTTCAGCCGCTTTAACAACTGGTTCTGGCTTGGATTGTTTTTTGTTTTCCTTGGTGTTTGTATTTTTTGCAAGCTCTGAAGTCGCTACTTTTGCTTTCGCCATTCTTTCCTTCCATTCAAGCCATTCTTGGTAACCTCCTTTAAATTCTATAATTTTTTCATCTTCAATTTCCCAAATCTTATTCGCTGTTTTAGAAATAAAGAAACGATCGTGACTTACTAAAATAATACTACCATCATATTTATTTAAAGCCTCCGCTAATAACTCAACGGTAACCATGTCCAAGTGATTCGTAGGTTCATCCAACATTAAAAAGTTGGCCTTACTGATAATGGTTTTTGTGAGTGCGACTCTGGCTTTTTCACCACCACTTAATACCTTAATTTTTTTGTCAATTTCGTCGCCACCAAAAAGAAAACAACCCAATAATGCACGTAATTCTAAATCGGTTTTTTTAGTACCACATTCTTGTACTTCTTGTAAAATGGTATTGCTTAAATTTAAAGATTCCAATTGGTGCTGTGCATAAAAGCTTTCGTCCACATTATGCCCCCAAACTCTTTCTCCTTCATAGCCTTCCATACCTGCTACAATTCTAAGTAGGGTAGATTTACCTTTACCATTGGCGCCAATCAAAGCAATTTTATCACCACGTTCTATTTCCGCAAACGCATTTTCTAAGATGACTTGTTTAGGGTAGGACTTGCTAATGCCTTTTAAATCAACCAAAACTTTCCCAGGGGTTTTTTCAACAGCAAAGTTGATCCGAATATTAGGGCGTTCAATTTGAACATCTTCAATCACATCTAATCTATCTAAACGCTTTTGTATACTCTGTGCAGCAGCAGCCTTTGATGCTTTTGCTTTAAATCGCTCAATGAACTTTTCTTGCTGACGAATATAATCTTGTTGATTTTCAAATGCACGTTGTTGTATTTCTACTCTTTGTACTTTTTCAACTTCATAGTACTCGTAGTCGCCGGTATAAAAATTTAATTGTTGTTGGTAAACCTCAACAATTTTATTCACCATTTTATTTAGGAAATATTTATCGTGACTTACAATAACTACACTGCCTTTGTAATGAATCAAATATTTTTCAAGCCATTCAATACTTGGTAAATCCAAGTGATTCGTAGGCTCATCCAGTAATAATACATCTGGTGCTTGTAAAATCATTTTTGCTAATAAAACACGCATCCTCCAACCGCCACTAAATTCCAAGTAAGGTCGAGATAAATCCTTGGTTGTAAAACCTAGGCCATGTAAAACTTCCTCCGCTTTGTGGTTAATATTATAGCCATCTAATAAGTCAATTTCATGTAAAGCGTCCGTATACTTTATTAATAAATCATTGTCCTCAGGATTGGCTTCTAATTCAATCCCTAATTTTTCAACTTCTTTTTCTAATTCACGCACTCTTTCAAATGCGCCTAATGCAACTTCGGTGATGGATTCGCTGGTATCAAAACTTAACAAATCCTGATGCAAATAACCAATGGTTGTATCTCGGCCTTTTTCGATCGTTCCTTTAGAAGGGGTTAACTGACCCACTAATAATTTCAAAAGTGTTGACTTACCCGTACCATTATAACCAATTAATCCGATGCGTTCGCCTGGTTGAATATGCCAAGTTGCTTCACTCACAATTGCCCTTGCTCCAAACTCAAATGTTACATTTTGTAATCCTATTAGCATACTTTTTTCAATTCAGACCGCAAAGTTAGCTAGTTGGAGTATGTAAATTGGTATAAATTTGGGAAAATATTTTATGGGGAAGCTTTATATATTCATTTTAAGCATTTTACTGGTGGCCTGTAATAGCCCTGAAAAGCAGGGTGTATATAAGGATTTGTGGTCATTTACCGCGTCCAATAACAATCCACAACTAGATGACCTTTGTACTTTAATCATCAAAGATTACGAAGGGATACTCCAGGGATTGGCTAAAAATGATACTGCAGATGTATTTGCAAGATCAAAAGCGGCCATTTTAAGATGTGATTCTTTGCCAAATTCATTTATCTCGAAAGATAGCGTTTTGCTGAATTTATTTAAAACCGGGCTTGTCAACTTTCAAGATGAATTACAAGGGGTCGTACTAGAACAATATTCGGAGGAGTTAAACCTGGCTATGAATATGGCAAGTATTCAGTTATTACATTTATTAGGGGAGGTTGGGTATAATAAACAAGCTGTTTATATTTTTAATACCAATGATAAAAAGGCCGATTTGGAGGAGGATGGATTGTTGTGGATTTCTTTAAATAAAAAATCAAATAACCCATATTATAATATTGAAAATGAACTAGTTAGTGCAAATTATATTTTGCAGGAAAATTAGTTTACTTTAATCACTGGGCTTATATACAAACTCAAATTTCGCATTTACTTTATTGGTCGTGGTGATGAAAAATTCCTGCCGATTATTGGCATCATTTAGAACAACCAAGGCAGTATTTGGAGGGATTGATCCCATATTATGTGCTACAATAATGATATCATGTTGTCCAGTGGTAAATTCAAGGTCAATATGGATTGCTTTGTAACTGAGTCTTTTTAAGTTCGCAATTACCTTGTTGTTGTCATATATAATAATGGTATCGTTATCGATTGTCCCATTATCATACAAATCAAGGCTTATTTTTTTACTAGAGGTAATTACTCTTTTAATTAATTTATTCTCTCTTCCTAATAATACCCAAGGCAGTGTTTCGTCATTATTATTACCTGGATTGTTATTTCCAGTAAGTGACTCAGTTCTATCTTCATTGTTTGGCTTTCTTGTATCTGAATCTTTAGTAGCCGTGGATATATTTATAACAACGGGGTCGGCCACTTTTATAACAGGCGTATTTGCCAATACATTGGTGTTATTGAGGGGCGTTACAGTTGTAACAGTGGCTCCATCTTTTTTAACAGTAACTGCCGAGTTAATGCTAGATGGTGCGGGTGATTTTAGTTGCGTTGAAGTATTTGTTTTTGGGATAGTATTGCCAGCGTTATTTGCAACACTAGTTGCAATTGGCTTAGATATAATATTACTGCTTGATTCTTTTGATTTAACGATAGTACTTGGAATTTTACTTACTACAGCGGTCGTTTTTTTATTTGCAGAAGTTGATGGAATAGGGGTTTTCGCATTTTTTGTAATCGCATTTTTAGCCACAGTTTTAACCACCGAGTTTGCTATTTTTTTGATGAGTCCTTCTTTTTCTAAATACACTTTTCCACCGCCGCAATCTCGGGTGCCTTTTTCATTGTTCGATATATAAGTTCCTTGCAAAATTCCCCTACCACGATTATTAGTAAAGGTTAAAAAATTCATCATTAAACAAGCTTGCATATCGCCCACAATATTGATGTCCTCAAACTTTGTTTCGTTAATGCTCACCAGTTTTGTATTCACTGAATGAAAACCAGTAGCAATGGCTTTCGCTGAAAAATTGCCTGATAAGTTGGTATAAGTAACCACATTTAAATCATGGTTCTCATTTTCAATAATATCAACCTCATAAATATAGATGCGCGATTCAGGATCATTATTGGGGATAAAGTAGCCTTTCCATTTACCCGATAAATCTTGCGCATGCAAGGGGCTAAATTGGACCAGGGCTAGCATTAAAAATAATAAGCTTCTCATATTACAAAGCTATGTATAAAATATGAACCGCATTTGTTACCTTTGGCATCTTATATTATACACAAAAATATGGTTCAGATTCAATTTCCAGATGGTGCAGTTCGTCCTTATGAAAAAGGGATTACTGCTTTAGGCATTGCAAAGTCGATTAGTGAGGGCTTGGCTAAGAAAGTTTTGGCAGCTTCGGTGAATGGCGAGGTTTATGATGCCACGCGACCTATTGAAACGGACGCGGCTTTAAAATTATTAACCTGGGATGACGCTGATGGTAAAAATACATTTTGGCATTCTTCTGCGCATTTATTAGCAGAGGCGGTGGAGATGCAATTTCCAGGGGCAAAATTTTGGGTAGGGCCAGCACTTGAAAAAGGTTTTTATTATGACATTGATTTAGGCGATAAAACGATCAGAGAAGAAGATGTGGTATTGCTTGAAAAAAA
>DOMR01000184.1:9413-10992 GCA_003509845.1 Chitinophagaceae bacterium
GATGAATACAAATTAGATTTATTGTCTGGATTAGAAGATGGTAAAATTACTTTTTATACGCAAGGGGCATTTACAGATTTATGCCGTGGACCGCATATCCCAAATACGGGTGCGATTAAAGCAATTAAAATCACCAACATTGCAGGAGCGTTTTGGAAAGGAGATGAAAAAAATAAAATGTTGACCAGGGTATATGGTATCACTTTCCCGAATCAAAAAGAATTGGATGAATATTTATTATTATTAGAAGAAGCGAAAAAAAGAGACCACAGAAAATTAGGAAAAGAATTAGGCATTTATACCATGGATGATGATGTTGGACCAGGTCTTCCATTATGGATGCCGAATGGTACTATCATTATTGAAGAATTAGAAGGCTTGGCCAAAGAAACCGAAGAAGCGGCAGGATATAAGCGTGTTGTTACACCGCATATCGCTAAGGAAAGTATGTACATTAAAAGTGGACACTTACCTTATTATGAGGACAGTATGTTCCCGCCCATGGAATTAGATGGCACTAAGTATTATTTAAAAGCAATGAACTGTCCGCATCATCATAAAATTTTTGATGCAGAACCTAAAAGCTATAAGGATATGCCAATGCGTTTGGCAGAATATGGAACTTGTTATAGATACGAGCAAAGTGGGGAGTTGTTTGGATTAATGCGCGTACGTTGTTTGCATATGAATGATGCGCATATCTATTGTACAAAGGAACAATTTGCACAGGAGTTCAGAGCGGTGAATGAAATGTATTTAAAGTATTTCAAAATTTTTGGTATTGAAAAATATGTGATGCGATTAAGTTTGCATGATCCAAAAAAATTAGGACAAAAATATATTAATGAACCTGAGTTGTGGTTGGAAACGGAAGCCATGGTGCGTGCGGTTTTAATTGAAACAGGAACGCCATTTGTGGAAGTACAAGATGAAGGTGCTTTTTATGGTCCAAAGATTGATGTTCAAATATGGAGTATCATTGGACGTGAGTTTACATTGGCAACCAATCAAGTTGATTTCGCACAAGGCAAGCGTTTCAATTTAAATTTCACCAATAAAGATAATGAGCCTGAAACACCTTTAATTATACATCGTGCTCCTTTGGGAACACATGAGCGATTTATTGGATTTTTATTAGAACATTATGCTGGTAAATTCCCAGTATGGTTAGCACCATTGCAAGTGAAAATTTTACCGATCAGTGATAAGTTTATGCCCTATGCAGAAACCGTGTTGGCGGAATTCAAAAAAGCGGGGGTGCGTGTGGCAATTGATGATCGCAATGAAAAAATCGGTAAAAAAATCAGAGATACTGAAATTATGAAAGTCCCTTATATGTTGGTGATTGGAGAAAAAGAGGTGGCTGAAAATAAATTATCAGTGCGCCGACAAGGGAAGGGTGATATGGGTATGTTGGACAAATCTGCATTTTTAGCACAGGTGGTGGATGAAATTGCGCAAAGATTGGCTCCTGCAGAATAAAAATTGTGTATTTTTAAAAAAAATAAGAATAAAGGGTCATATCAGAACAATGACTATCTTTACTAACTTAAACAACGTTTTAATAATTAATGGCATT
>DOMR01000265.1 GCA_003509845.1 Chitinophagaceae bacterium
TCCAGCGGGGAAACCTGCACCGCCTCTTCCTCTCAATCCGCTCTTCTTTACTTCCTCAACAATGGATTCAATGGTCATTTCTTTCAACGCTTTCTCTGCTGCCGAATAACCCCCCTCACGACGATAAACATCATAAGTACGAATTCCTGGCACATTTGCTTTTTCTAATAATAATTTTACACCCATTGTTGCTTCTTTATCTTTTCTAATTTTGTGCAGTTACCTGCATTCTATATTCTGCAATAATTGCGTCTACTTTTTCTTTTGTTAAATGCTCTCTGTATATTTTACCTACCTGCATCATCGGCGCATAACCACATGCGCCCAAACACTCTACCAACTTTAAAGTAAATAGTCCATCCTTTGTTGTTTGCCCTGGTTGAATACCTAATTGCGTTTGGATATAGGTAATAATGTTTTCAGAACCACTGATCATGCAAGGACCTGTTTGGCAAACCTCAAAAACAAATTTCCCTACCGGCTTTAAATTATACATACTGTAAAAAGTAGCCACTTCGTATACTTCAATAGGTTCAATGTGTAATAAAACAGCTACATAATCCATCGCTTCTGTTGGCAACCATCCGCCAAAACTATCCTGCGCTAAATGCAATACTGGTAATAGTGCACTTTTTTGTTTCCCTTCTGGATAACGAGCCACCAAGCGTTTAAACTCAGTCATTTGTTCGTTATTAAATTGAAGACTCATATAAAAATTTCTTTTTCTTACTATTTTTAAAACTATACATGCCAACCGCTAAGCATCCAGCTCACCTGCGATCAAATTCAAACTACTCAAGGTCACTACCGCATCACTCAACATTCCGCCTTTAATCAATTCCTCAAATGCTTGGTAATAAATAAAACAAGGCCTTCTAAAATGTAATCTGAAAGGCGTTCGTCCACCATCACTGATTAAATAAAAACCTAACTCCCCATTTCCACCTTCTACTGCACTATAAATTTGCCCCTTAGGTAAATCTATTTCCCCCATGATTATTTTAAAATGCCAAATCAAAGCTTCCATCTTCGTATACACATCTTCCTTTTTCGGCAAATAATATTCAGGTACATCCGCATGATATATTTCAGCATCGGCGCCTTTGAATTCTTGTATTTTTTGGTAGGCTTGTTTGATAATTGAAATGCTTTCCCACATTTCTGCATTACGGACTAAAAAGCGATCGTAATTATCACCGGTGGTTCCTACAGGAACTTTAAAATCAAAATCTTGATAACTGCTATAAGGTTGTTGCACACGCACATCATAATCAACCCCTGCTGCACGTAAATTAGGGCCTGTAAAACCATAATTCATTGCACGCGCTGCACTAATTCCTCCAGTACCTTGGGTACGCTCCATAAAAATACGGTTGCGTGTAAATAATTTTTCAAACTCACGTAACACCCCAGGATATTCATTTAAAAATTTCTCCAATTTTGTAAATGCCGTATTGGTAAAGTTTCTTTCAAAACCACCAATACGTCCAATATTGGTCGTAAGTCGAGAGCCACAAACTTCTTCATAAATTTCATAAATCAATTCACGGTATTGCATCACATACAAAAATCCAGTATACGCTCCTGTATCAACGCCAACAATTGAATTACAAATTAAATGATCTGAGATACGAGACAATTCCATGATGATTACGCGTAAGTAATCAACACGCTTAGGTAAATCAATTTTTAAAAAACGCTCGCAAGTAATATGCCAACCCATATTGTTAATCGGGCTGCTACAATAATTTAAACGATCCGTAATTGGCGTAATTTGATACAAAGGTCTGCGTTCTGCTAATTTTTCAAAAGCACGATGAATATACCCCACGGTTTGTTCCGTCGAAACCACACGCTCACCATCCACTTCCATAATATTTTGAAACACCCCATGCGTAGCCGGATGGGTTGGCCCAATATTTAACGTGGTCGTTGTTTTTTCAATTGACCCTTTTGGTAAGGTGATATGACTATGTTGTTCCATTAATATATTTATTCTCTGTTCTTAATTTATTTTTTATCTATCCTCTTCCAAACATCTCATCATCCTTATCAATGCGTGTTTGATCTTCTAAAGGAAATTCCTTTCTCAACGGGAAGTAATCCATTTCATCCACATTTAAAATACGTTTTAAGTTAGGATGCCCAATAAAATTGACTCCAAAAAAATCATAGGTTTCTCGCTCCATCCAATTGGCACTTTCAAATAATTTCGTAGCTGTAAATACGTCTGGTTTTACTACTGGCACCCCAATGGAAAAGCGAATACGGATATTCTCAATAAAATTATGCAAATGATACACCACCACTAATTCAGCGCCTTGGTGATCAGGATAATTTACGCCACACAAATCCGTTAAAAAAGTAAAACCTAAGCTAGACTCCTCGTATAAAAATTGTAATACTTTTAAATTATTTTCCGCAGCCGACTCAAAAGACAGTATTCCCGAATCAGTAGAAAATTGAAATACTTGGTCGTTGAATTTTTCAACTAATTTTTCTTGTATATAGGTGTTGGTTAAAGCCATTATAAATGCGGTACTGTTTTAATTTAATTTATTGTATGCCATAGCTATTTAATAACTCCCTGTACTTTTCACTATTTCGACGGCGTATACTTTCTTGCCCTACTAAATCTTGTATTTTCATAAAACCATCAATAATCGCTTCGGGACGTGGAGGGCAACCAGGTACATACACATCCACTGGTATTACTTGATCAATTCCTTGCAAAACACTGTAGGTATCAAAAATACCACCACTGGAAGCGCAAGCGCCCACTGCAATTACCCATCTTGGCTCAGCCATCTGTAAATACACCTGACGTAATACTGGTGCCATTTTTTTTGCAATGGTTCCCATCACCATAAGTAAATCACACTGACGTGGTGAAAAGCCAACACGTTCTGAACCGAAACGAGATAAATCATAATGGGAAGCCATGGTTGCCATAAATTCAATCCCACAACATGAAGTGGCAAATGGCAATGGCCACAAAGAATTTTTTCGAGCCAATCCTACGACCGAACTTAATTGTGTTGCAAAAAATCCATCGCCAGGAACACCATCTGGTGCTTTTCCCATTGAAATGGCATCTGCAATTTCTGCTTCTTTTGGATTTAAATTAAATCGAACTGGACGCATATTGTTTATTAAATATTTATAATTTTTAGTCTTCCCACTTTAATGCTCCTTTCTTAATGATGTATATAAAACCAACTAAAAAGAAAGCAACAAATAATACAATTTCAAAAAAACCTTTCCAACCTAACTCTTTAAAATTTACAGCGTAGGGATAAAAAAAGATTACCTCCACATCAAATAAAACAAAAAGTATCGCAATTAAAAAATACTTCACAGCCATGGGCGACCTTGCATCACCATGCGATTCAATGCCACTAGCAAAAGTTTGTAATTTATCTGAGGTTTTTCGAGCAGGACCTACCCAACTTGAAACTAAAATCATG
>DOMR01000133.1:0-5346 GCA_003509845.1 Chitinophagaceae bacterium
AGCGGCTGATGTTTTAAAACAAGTGATTGGTTCCGGTGAAATAAAACATGAACAAGCACGACACGAAGTAAAGGATGCATTGCCAGCACATGAGTTAAGTGTGCAATTGTTGGATTATAAAGATACCACTAGTTTAGAAGCTGGATTAACAGATATGTGGCAGTGGGCACAACAACAACCTAAGCGAGAACAAAAATCATGGGAAACCTATGAGTTAGAAAAAGGCTTATATGGATTTTGGAAAAACAAATAAGCAATAGAAACAGCAGCAAGGAATATTATATTGAAATATAAGTGAAGCAAAGAAAAAAAGAAATAAGTAAAATTTATATAAAGGCACAGGCCATTATTTTTGCTATTGTTATTTGCGCAAGCATTTTAACTTTTCAAAATGCAAAAGCTCAAACCATCAGCATGGATCAGTTACCCATTGAGGATGCGTTAAGGCGATTGCAATTGATGGGGAAAATTGAATCCGATATTTCATTTATGTCACGTCCATTGCAACCCACCAAAATTGGTGCATGGGATAGCGCTTTGAAATGGTTGGATCCGGTGTATTTTAAAAAGGGATTACACCCCATTGGTAAAAAGTTTTTAGGCAATACATTTTATGCTACCATATTACCCTTACAAGTAACTGGTCAATATGTAACGGAACATCCATTTCAGGAATTGGATGGACCCATGGTGGCAAGTAGCGGAAGGCAAACATATATCAGTGGCGGCGTATTTTTAAAACTAGGACCATTAACCATACAATACCAACCTCAATTTGTATGGGCTGAAAATAAAAATTATCGAGGCACCCTACAAACGCCCAATTATAATTTCCCCGATAGTTATAGCTATGATCATTTAAAAAACAATTTAGTTTTTAATGAAATTTTTGATGCGCCTTTTTTGAGAAATAATTTATTGGGTAATTCAAGTATACGCTTAAATGCGGGCCCGGTGAGTGTGGGGGTGAGTTCAGAAAACTTAACCTGGGGCCCTTCTATTATGAATCCATTAATTATGAGTTCACATCCCGGAGGCTTTATGCATTTAAGTTTTAATAGTCGCCGCCCTTGGCTCACTAAAATAGGAAGTTTTGAATGGCAGTGGGTTGCTGCGTATTTGGAGGAAATCAATCCGGCGTATCGAGGATTGGCCGAAAATTATTTGGGATATGGACCCAATCAATCTAAGGATGAAAAAAGATATTTTAATGGCGCAATGCTTACTTACCAACCCAAATGGATTAAGGGGTTAAGTATGGGTTTAACTAGAATTGTGCAGGAACCAGAATTAGTTTTAAAAGATTTTCCACAATGGAATTTAATTATTAAAAATGTTTCAAGAGCAAGTGATGAAAAAAACTTTAGTGATTATTTATTGTATTCAATAGAAGATAATACAGATCAATACGCAGGGGCTTTTTTACGATGGGTTTTGGAACCCTCACATGCTGAATTTTATACCGAATGGTCCCGTAATGACGCATTTTATAATTTGCGTGATTTTATTCAGGATCCGGAGCATTCCAGGGCATATACTTATGGGTTTCGAAAATTATTTAATTACGATGAAAAAAGGCCATTAAAGTATTGGCAGTTCATGAGTGAGTATACCCGTATACAACAAGCATCTAGTTTCCCAGTTCGAAGTGCAGGTACTTGGTATGTGCATGGTGGTTATCGACCATATGGCTATAATTATTTGGGCCAAAATTTAGGGGCACCTATTGGATCAGGTGGAAACTACTTTATGATGCGCGTTAGTAAATTTGAAGGTATGAAGCAGTTGGGTATCCAATTGGAAAGCACCACTAAAAATGCCGATGATTATGAGGGCAGCGGATTGGCCTTTCAAAATCCAAGTAAAACCAAATGGGTGGATATGGGTTTTAGGATTATGTATGATCAACCCTATAAACATTTTTTATTATCTGCTAGCTTGATTGGGAAGCGCTCGTTTAATTATAAATTTTCTCAACCAGCAACGGCTTCGGGATTTGGTTTTGAGAATCCCAACGATGTAGATAGTTTTTTATTAAAAATTGGCATTCGCTATTTATAGTTTTTAAAGTATTTATGTTTTTATTTCCACTTGCTTATTTAGTTTCCTTTTTTTATGCAGTCACTCAAATGTTTAAAAAGCAAATCGAAGGCTTTTTAATTTTTGTTATTGTTGGTCTGCCTATCTATATCAATGCGATGTCGGTCAGTTTTATGTATGGGTTTAGCAGGTGGATACCCTTATTACAATCCTTTAAGGAGCTTGCAGTTTTAGGAGCATGTTTATTAGTGGCAACAAAATTAAAACAAAAACCAGTGTTGCATGTTATTGACAAGTTAATCATTGGGTTTTTTTTATATACTTTATTTTATGTGATTGTTCCTATAGGTTCCTATACTATTATGGCCAAATTGATGGCTTTAAAAAACTTATCCTTTTTTTGTTTGCTGTACTTTGTTGGTAGGTTTTGTGATAAGGACCAGGTGAATATCAATAAACTATTTTCATTTATTGTTATTGTAATGTTGGTTGCGACTTTTGTTGTTTTTGGAGAGCGCATATTAAATCAGCACCTCCATAGTTTTACTGGGTTTAGTGATTATAATTTTTATTTTTTTAATACCGACGCTTCAGGTAATTACGGCTTGTTATGGACTTTTGAAACAGAATCAACTGCAAAACGATTTGGAAGTATATTTTCAAATCCTTTGGAATTTGCATCTGCGATTGTTTTATGCTTAGCCATTATACTGGCTTTAATAAGTTCAAAAAACAATACCGATATAACTACACCCATACAAAGTAAGGCTAGTACATTAGAAATGATGGGTTTAATTGCAAGTTTTATATGTATTGTGCTGGCGTTATCAAGGGCGGCATTCATTAGCTATTTTTTAGTCATCTATATTTATGGTTGGATTATAAGCAATAAAAAAATTGTTCATTTTTTTCATATCGGAGCTGCAATCATCGTGCTATATGTATTTTATATTTTAGAAGGGGACTTGTATGATTTTATTTTAAATACCATTACATTCCAAAATGAGTCAAGTTTAGGGCATGTGTTAGAATGGTTGGATGGCATCAACGCCATGGCATCACAACCCTGGGGTTTGGGCTTGGGAGAATCGGGGAGGGTATCCATGACCAATAAAAATAATACAGGCGGCGAAAATCAGTTTATAATTATTGGTGTACAGGTAGGTGTTTTGGCGATGGCATTATATAGCTATATCTATTTTAAATTAATTAAAACAGGCATGCAACAATTAAAAATTACGGCTGGAAAGGAATGGAAAATAATGTTGGCGATTGTACTCATCAAAATTGGCATGTTTGTTCCCATGTTTACTTCCTATATAGATTCTTATATTTACTTAAGTTATTTTTCCTGGTTTTTATCAGGGTATATGATTAATCATATACAAAACAGGCAATCAATAGCTGCATGAGTAATACCACCATTAAAGTAGCCGTGGATGTACGCGATTTACAAATTGCGGCTTCTGGTGCGCGTAGTTATTTAGAAAGTTTGGTGATTGAATTTAAAAAGGAGCATGCTGAATGTAGCTTTTATTTTTTAGATGCAAAAACTAAGGCATATACAGGCAATCACTTTTTATTAAAACTTAAAGAACAACTCAGTTATTTTTTGTGGAAACAATTCGTATTGCCTTATCAAGCCAAACAGTTGGGTTGTCGCGTTTTATTTTGTTCCGATTTTATGGTGCCTTATTTTTCATTGGGAATTAAGACGATCCCCGTATTCCACGACGCTTTTTTTTGGGAATATCCAGAACATTATAATAAGTATTGGCTGCTATTTTTTAGAAATTTAGGATTGGCTGCGGCAAAAAAATCTGTATATGTAGTTGCACCTACACAATATGCCTCTAATCAATTAGCCAAGTATACAGGCATTAATCCCAATAAAATACAAGTAATAGGCGAAGCCCCAAAAACCATTAATACTTCCATAAGCCAAAATGAAACAACTGCGATTGTAAAGCAAATTTTAAACTTGGATTATATTTTACATGTTGGCACTTTGGAAAAAAGAAAAAACCTAATAGCGCTCATCCAAGCTTTTAAAATAGTTAGAGAAAATGGATTCCCGAATTTAAAATTAGTACTGGTGGGTAAAGCCTCCAACAAAATAACCTTAGACGATAGTAGTGCGATTAAGGATGCAATCATGCAGCAACAATTAACCAATGAGGTAATATTAACCGACTACCTCTGTGATGCAGAGGTGCAGCAACTATATCAAAAAGCCAAGTTGTATGTATTTCCTTCAATCAATGAAGGATTTGGTATTCCTGTATTAGAAGCATTTAAATATCAAGTGCCTGTAGTAATTGCAAATAATACTTGTTTGCCCGAGGTGGCAGGACAGGGGGCAAAAAGTTTTAATCCATTTTCAGTAAAAGAAATGGCTAATGCAATTAGTACCCTATTAAAGGACGAAGCTCTGCGCCAATCTTATATTGAAAAAGGAAACGCTCAGTTACAAAATTTTTCTTGGGACAAAACAGCAGGGGCATTAATGCAATTATTTAAAAAAGCAGTAGCGGATTCATAAGTATGTTTAAGTTATTAGTCAATCATCATAAAAAAAATTCCTTTGTCAATCAATTTCGACAAAAGCGCTTTGAGTTATTAAAAAATGGCATTGAAAAATTAATACAAAAGGATCATTTTAAAATTTTAGATATTGGTGGAGATATTCAATATTGGAAAAATATTGGGTGGCAGCACCCAGCTTGTAAAATTCATTTATTGAATTTATATGAAAGTAAAGTGCCTGAAAATGAAACCCATCAATTTGGCAGTAGTGTAGGGAATGGATTATCCTTGGAATATAAAAAAGGGGATGTAGATTTAATTTTTTCAAATTCGGTGATTGAGCATGTGGGTAGTTATGCAAATCAGCAAATATTTGCAGGTGAAGTAAGAAGGGTGTCGGATAAATATATTGTACAAACGCCTTCTATCTGGTTTCCATTGGAGCCGCATAGTTTAATACCCTTATTCCAATTTTTGCCACATTCAATTAGGGCGTTATTGATCATGACCTTTAATATTAACTATTTCCCCAAGGCCAAAACGTATAAAGAAGCTATTAAAGTTTCACATTCCACTTTAATGTTTACGCACAAACGCTTTAAACAGCTTTTCCCAGAAGCAGAAATTCAGGTGGAACGGTTTTTAGGTATACCCAAATCGTATACGGCTATAAAATTATAATGCTACTTGATTTTTCGCAGCCAAATGGAAGCGGGCTGGTCCTGTTCTGACAAATTAGTCAATGTTTGTTGTGTCGCTTTAAAATGATTTGTTTTAAGA
>DOMR01000133.1:5411-5577 GCA_003509845.1 Chitinophagaceae bacterium
GTTCCAAAGGCGAAGGTCATTTTGTAACCAATCGGAACGGTAGTGTCTAGGTGAAAAAATATCGTGAATATGAATAATCACCCCTTTGTTCAATACGGGTAAAATTTCAAGATATTCAAAAAGTACATCGTTTTCAGGGCGAATAATGTGGGAGGAATCAATAAAC
>DOMR01000130.1 GCA_003509845.1 Chitinophagaceae bacterium
AGATATGTTGAAGAGAGATTTGAAATTGAATATGCCATCGAGATAACCATTGAACTTAGAAAAAATACGGAATTATTTTCCTCTCCGCTCACTTCGTTCAATGTTCGTCAAATAATTGTATTTCTTTCTAAGTCCAATTAAGTAAATCGGCGCCCTCGTTTATGGGGGGCGCCGAAACAATTATAAGAAAAGAATTAAAATGGGCCTTAAATTTCAGTAAGGCCCATTTTAATTATCGACCCGGCATATTCAACTTCAAATCTCTCTTCAACATATCTTCTCTTTGTATCATTTCACATGCAGTGTGATAAATCATCAACACTCTTTTTTGCATTAAGTCAAAATTAATTTTCTCGATTGTATCCGTTGGTTTGTGGTAATCCGCTTGCAACATGCCATCATAGAAAAACAAGATAGGTACACCCATGCGTGCAAAGTTGTAATGATCGCTACGATAGTAAATTCTGTTTTTATCATTCGGATCGTCAAACTTATAATCCAAAATAATATTACTAGATGCTTTATTGGCTGCTTCATTGATAATTGGCAAATCAGTACTTAGTTTATCATGACCAATTACATATACATAGTTTAAGGAATCAGCAGTTAAACGCTCTGTATCAACGCGACCTACCATATCAATATTTAAATCAACAGTTGTTTTATCCAATGGGAAAATAGGATGCTCTGAATAGTATTCCGAACCCCATAAGCCTTTCTCTTCGCCACTTACAGTCATAAATACGATTGTGCGTCTTGGTTGCTTTCCTTTTTTAGCAGCAGCTGCAAATGCTTCTGCAATTTGCATTACGCCAACTGTACCTGACCCATCATCGTCAGCACCATAATAAATAACATTGCCTCTTTTACCTAAGTGATCATAGTGGCCCGTAATCATTACATACTCGTCTTTTTTATCAGTACCTGGAATGATACCGATAACATTACTGCTTTCTACATTTTCAGTTACTTTTTTCGCTGCAATATTAATTGCAACAGGGTAGTTTGCTTTTTTAATATCCTTAAAATCAGCAACAGTTAATTTACCTGTACTAACTATAGGTGTAATATTTGCAGCCACATCGGGTGAAATAGTAGCCGATAAAAAACCAGCAGCCGTCGTATTTGCTTTAAAATACATGCCCCCTTTGGTTTCAGTGGGCGATTTTTTAGGAAAGTCGGAGGTAATAATCAATATACCTGCAGCACCTTTTGTAGAGGCAGTTCTTGTTTTAGCATAGGAGGATGTTGGATTATTAAACATGCCTCTTCCGCCAGCAGCAGTTGGTGCAGATCCGCCGCCATCTAATACCACGACTAATTTACCCTTCACTTCTAAATTATCATAGTCGTTTATATTTTTGCTTGGGTCAACGATGCCATAACCAGCGAATACCACTTCAGTAAAATTCCAATTGCCACTTCCAATGCCTTGTAAGGAAAAGTTAAAATCTTTATCCCATTCAAAAGTTTTGCCAGCAACCACTAATTTTTTTTCCACCAATACATCTTGATATACTGGATATACTTGTTGGTAGCTTTGACCATTACCTGGCTGCAAGCCCATTCTTTTAAATTCCGATTCAATATAAGCAGCCGCTTTTTTTTGACCTGGCGTTCCTGTTTCTCTTCCCTCCATTTCTGCACTCGCAATAACGGATAGCTTTTGTTTTAGTCCTTCCGTAGTGATAACTTTTCCAAATTTTGTTAAACTATTATTTGTTTGAGCAAAAGTTATATTGCTTATTAACAATAATAAAAACCAAATCATTTTTTTCATAAATATAATTTTGATAATAATTAATAATTAAGCGCAGCTAATTTTAGTTACCCTATTCTGATGTCTGCCACCTTCAAATGCAGTGGTCATAAATATTTCAAGCATTTCTTTTGCTAATTCAATAGGCACATATCTTGCAGGAATGCAAATTATATTTGCGTCATTGTGTGAGCGTGTAAACTCCGTTACTTCCAATCTCCAACATAAGCCTGCTCTAATACCTTCATGTTTATTGGCTGTCATTGCTACGCCATTGGCAGTGCCACAGAATAAGATGCCAAATGCAGCTTCACCAGTTTCAACACTTGTTGCAGTAGGATGTGCGAAATCAGGATAATCAACGGAATCAGTGGTATAGGTACCAAAGTCCTTTGTGGTATATCCTTTTTCATGCAGCCAAGAAATAATTTCATTTTTATATTGTACCCCTGCATGGTCAGCGCCTAATGCAATAGGTTTTGAAGCATCAAACATGTATGACATAAAAAATTGTTTTTATTAAAACTTTATTGTTTATCTAGGTTAATCCCACTCTTCGTCTTCTGAGTTTTTCACTGATTTATGTGCCCATCTTGAAACAAAAATACTAAACTCAAATAGGGTATATAAAGGTATAAATACAATTAATTGACTATACCAATCAGGACTCGGTGTAATAAATGCAGCAACAATTAAAATAATGACTGCTGCGTATTTACGTGTTGTCGATAAAAATTTAGGGGTAATGATACCAATCTTTGTCAATAGAAATACAATAACAGGTAACTCAAATGCAATACCGCATCCCAATATTAAGTTGGTTAAATTATCCAAGTAGTCTGCAAAAGTAGGGATCGTAGTAATGACGCCTCTGGTACCTAATTGAAAACTAGCTAAAAAATTGAAAGTGAAAGGGCCTAAAACGAAAAAACCAAATGCCGCTCCCAAAAAGAAAAAGAAGGAAACCCAAAAAATCATGAACCTGGTATTCTTTAATTCCTTTTCCTTTAATGCTGGTTTGATAAAAGCCCATATTTGATAAAATACGAATGGGAATGCAATTATGATTCCCCCGACAAAGGCCATGCTAATACTACTTAAAAACTGACCACCAAATGTGGTGCTTTGCATGGAAACTTTTACGGGAGGCATACATAAAGAATCACCTAAATGCAAAAAATGACTCAATTGACAAAAAACACGGTAGGTAATAAAATCAGGATTGATTGGGCCAGTGATCACATTGTCCATAATCCAATCACGATAAATGAATAGCACTAATGAGGCAATCAATACGGCGGATAAAGAGCGAACAATCGTACCTCTTAAAACTTCCAGATGATCGATGAAAGTCATCTCTGAATTATCGCTGTTGCTAAAACGGTCAAATAGTGCCATAGGTCAATTACAATGAGGGCTAAAGTTAAGGTTTAATAGGGAAAATGGAAGGCCAAAACTCAAAAATAATACTAGTGTATTTTAATTTTTACCTTTTCTATTCGGGTATCACTTACAGCCAATATTTCGGCATCAAAATGGCTTAAATGTATGACCTGACGTAGTTTTGGAATGGCTTCGTTTTTGTGGATTAAATAACCACTCAGGGTTTCGGCGCTGTCTGCTGAGAAATCTATACCATATTTTTCATATAGGTAGTCAAGTTCCAGTCGGCCGCTAAAAACATATTCAGTATCAGATAATTTTTTCTCTAAAAATTCTTGTTCATCATATTCGTCATCAATTTCACCAAAAATCTCCTCTAATACATCCTCCATGGTAACAATGCCTGCAGTGCCTCCGAATTCATCCACTACCCAGGCAATGCTTTTGCGTTTTTTTGAGAATAGGTTGATTAAATCTGCTGCATTCATGCTTTCTGGCACTAAGGGTATAGTGTGAAGAATGCTTGCTATGGAGGCAGGCTTTTTAAATAAGTCCAACTGATGGACATAGCCAACAATGGTATCTAAAGTATCATCATATACAATTAACTTACTCAATTTTGTTTCCATAAAAATTTCAGTAAGTGATTCGATGGTGGTTTGTAAATCAACACCAACAATTTCAGTGCGCGGCACCAAACATTCTCTAATTTTTATATCTGGAAGACTAAGTGCGTTTTCAAATAAATCGGTATTTAATTCTTGTTGTTCTTTTTGGTCCTTTGATTGTTGTACAAAGTGCGCCAAATCAACTTTGGTGAATGCTTCTTTTTTATTGACCAATCTTACTTGAAACAAATTACGCAAAACCCATTGGGCCAAGTTGACGAGTAGTAGGGTAAGGGGTCTGAATAAAATATGAAAAAAATTAGCTAGGGGTGCAAATGTATTGATCATGGATGCAGCCCTTGCTTTAAATATTGCCTTTGGACCTAACTCGCCAATTAATAAAATAACAAGTGTTGATAGTATGGTATTCCCTAATAAAACAGAATAGTTGCCTGGGTTAAAATGATCCCAAATAAGTAAGTCAAGTAACTCTTCAAACAAAATTCCAAATACAACCAATGAAATATTTAAACCAACTAAGCAGGTGCCAATAAATTGCGTGGGTTCAGCTAAAAATTTAGCAATAATTTTTCCTGATTGTCCACCTTGTTTTTTCTTAAGTTCTAAGCTTAAACGATTCGCGCTTACAAATCCAATTTCATATCCTGAAAAGAATCCAATGAGTGCAAGTGAAGCGATAATGGCGAATAACATAAAAAATTAATTTACTAGTACTCTGGTAA
>DOMR01000159.1 GCA_003509845.1 Chitinophagaceae bacterium
ATTGTTTTCCTTTCCTACCATTACTTCTAATAAATAGGATCCCGGATGCGCCAACATGGTTTTTATCCCTTGCTCCAAATCCTTTCGGTGTTCTATTTTTGCACCCTCAATACCATATGCTTTAGCGACCATTACATAATCAGGACTTTGAATATCCACAAACGAATAGCGCTTATCATTGAACAACTGTTGCCATTGACGCACCATTCCTAAAAACTGATTGTTCAATATCATAATTTTCACCTCCACCCCTGTTTGCATAATAGTTCCTAGTTCCTGAATCGTCATTTGTATACCACCATCTCCAATCACAGCAATGACTGTTCTATCTTGTGCACCAAATTTTGCACCAATCGCTGCTGGCAATCCAAATCCCATGGTACCTAATCCACCCGATGTTACATTGCTTCTGCTTTGATTAAATTTTGCATAGCGACAAGTCACCATTTGGTGTTGCCCTACATCCGTTACCATCACTGCGTTTCCTAGCGTAGTTTCATTAACTAGTCGGATGACTTCACCCATGGTCATCTCCTCTGTTGCTGGATATATTTCCTCTTTGATACATTGGTCATATTCCTGTTGCGTATAGGAAGCAAATACTTGTAACCATTCAGATCGATCCTTTTGTTCAATGCCTAAAGTAAGTAATGGTAAAGTTTCTTTACAATCACCCCATACGCCCACATCTGCTTTTACATTTTTATCAATTTCAGATGGATCAATATCCAAGTGAATCACTTTTGCTTGCTTTGCATATTTATCCAATCGGCCTGTAACGCGATCATCAAAACGCATACCCACTGCAATTAATACATCACACTCATTCGTTAATACATTCGGTCCATAATTTCCATGCATGCCCAACATACCCACATTTTGTGGATGATCTGTAGATAGTGCACTTAATCCTAAAATAGTCCATGCAGCTGGCATGCCCGATTTTTCAATAAACTTTTTAAATTCATTTTCTGCTTTTCCCAATATCACCCCTTGTCCAAAAATGACCAATGGTTTTTTTGCATTATTAATTAATGCCACTGCCTCATCAATAAAGTTTTTACGAATCACCGGCTTTGGACGATAACTGCGGATGTGATTACAAGGGGTATATCCTTCATAATTGAAAGATTGTATTTGTGCATTTTTTGTAATGTCAATTAATACAGGACCAGGTCGTCCGCTTCTTGCCAAATAAAATGCTTTGGCTAATATGCCTGGGATTTCAGTGGCATCGGTAATTTGATAATTCCATTTGGTTACCGGCATGGTGATATTAATAATATCTGTTTCCTGAAATGCGTCTGTTCCTAATAAATGAGCATACACTTGACCTGTGATACACACTAATGGTGTACTATCAATCATGGCATCTGCTAATCCTGTTACTAAGTTGGTTGCTCCTGGACCACTCGTAACAAAAACTACACCCACTTTTCCAGAAGTACGCGCATAACCTTGTCCAGCATGAATCCCGCCTTGCTCATGTCTTACTAAAATATGTTTTAGTTTGTCGTTGTAATCATACAACGCATCATAAATCGGCATGATGGCACCGCCCGGATAGCCGAATATAGTTTCAGCACCTTCTGCAATACATGCTTCTAGTACCGCTTGCGAACCTGTTAAAGTTGTTGGCGCTATTTTCGCTTCCACTTTTTGGTCTGTTGTTTTTGCAATTATCGTTTCCATAAAATCTTTTTTTCGTTCTTCATTTATCAAACTTAAACCCGGTGGGTTTAATTTTCATCCGTTACACATCCTTCACTTGCATCCTTCACCAACTTTGCATATTTCCAAAGCACCCCATTCGTAGCTTTTAAAACTGGCGCTGGTTGTGCTGCTCTTCTTTTTGCAATCGTTGCTTCGTCTACTTTTAAAGTCATGGTTCTTTTTGGAACATTTAATTCAATAATATCTCCATCTTCTACCACACCAATCAATCCACCTTTGTAAGCCTCCGGTGTTATATGTCCAATCACAAATCCGTGGGTACCTCCGCTAAAACGTCCGTCAGTAATTAAAGCCACTGACTTTCCTAATCCTGCACCAATAATAGCAGAGGTTGGTTTTAACATCTCCGGCATACCCGGTGCACCAATGGGTCCAACATTTTTTATAACGACTACATCACCTGGTTGAATCTTTTTTGAATTAATACCTTCAATCAATGCATGCTCACCATCAAATACACGCGCTGGACCTTCAAATAGTTCGCCTTCCTTTCCAGAAATTTTTGCAACACTGCCGCCCGTTGCTAAATTGCCATACATAATTTGTAAGTGGCCTGTTGCTTTGATGGGGTTTTCCTTTGGATAGATTATTTTTTGTTGGTCAAAATCTAAATCAGGAACGCCTGCTAAATTTTCTGCGATCGTTTTTCCAGTCACAGTCAAACAATCTCCATGTAACCATCCTTGCGCTAACATATATTTCATTACTGCTGGTACACCACCATATTGATGTAAATCCTGCATTAAATATTTTCCAGAGGGTTTAAAATCAGCCAACACTGGAATTTTATCACTGATCATTTGAAAATCATCCTGCGTAAATTTTACGCCCACACTTTTTGCCATTGCAATCATATGCAATACAGCATTCGTGCTTCCACCCAATACCATAATAACCGCTACTGCATTTTCAAATGCTTTGCGTGTCATAATATCTCGAGGCTTAATATCGCGTTCTAATAATAATCGAATGGCTGCGCCCGCATCTTTACACTCTTGTTGTTTTTCAACACTCAATGCTGGGTTGGAAGAGGAATAAGGTAAACTCATTCCTAATGCTTCAATAGCGGATGCCATTGTGTTTGCGGTGTACATGCCGCCACAAGCACCAGCACCTGGACATGCATGTTTTACGATGCCCATAAAATCAGCTTCGTCCAATTGTCCTGCCATTTTTTGACCTAAGGCTTCAAATGCAGATACAATATTTAAGTCCTGTCCATTGTAATGTCCCGGTGCAATGGTGCCACCATACAACATTAAGGAAGGACGATTTAATCGACCCATCGCAATTAATGAGCCAGGCATATTTTTATCACAACCTGGAACGGTGATTAATCCATCATAATATTGTGCGCCACAAACTGTTTCAATACTATCCGCAATCACATCGCGACTTACCAAAGAATAACGCATACCAGGTGTCCCATTGCTCATACCATCACTCACACCAATCGTATGAAAGGTTAAACCCACTAAACCATTTTCCCAAATACTCTTTTTTACTTCCGCAGCTAAATCATTCAAATGCATATTACAAGTGTTGCCATCATAACCCATGCTCACCACACCTACCTGTCCTTTATGCAAATCCGCATCTGTTAATCCAATACCATAAAACATCGCTTGCGCTGCTGGCTGGGTTGGATCCAGTGTAATTATTTTTGAATATTTATTTAGTTCCATAATGTATCCTTATAAATGAGTGTATAAATTTAATCTTGTTTTACTTCTAAACCTTAAAACAATCGTTCGTTAAGCGCTTATTTAGGTTTGTTATCATTTTTTTAAATAATAGTTGACTTATGCAACCTTTCGTGATGCACATGTCCCTCCCCAGTAATATGTCGTTCAATATATTCAGAAATCAAATCACCTATTACTGAAGTACTATAACTATTGATCGGATCAATGTCCTTGGAAACAAATTTGTTACTCAAACACCAATCCGCTGCTTCACGAACAATGGCTGCTTCGGTGGTTAAACCAAAATGATCCAATAACATAGCGGCAGATAAAATAGATCCCATTGGATTTGCAATATCTTTTCCTTTTGCTTGCGGATAGGATCCATGTATAGGCTCAAATAAGGCGACTGTATTTCCAACAGAAGCAGAGGGTAACATACCTAATGAGCCCGCCAACACAGATGCTTCATCACTTAATATATCACCAAATAAATTTTCAGTTAACATCACATCAAACTGTGCGGGATTTAAAATGATTTGCATCGCTGCGTTATCTACAAATAAATAATCCACGGTTACATCCGCATATTGCGTGCACATTTTTTGTACCACTTTGCGCCATAATCTAGATGTTTCTAAAACGTTTGCTTTATCAACAAGGGTTAATTTTTTTCTTCTTTTTTGCGCATGCTGAAATGCAAGATGTGCAATGCGTTCAATTTCATTTACGGAATAAGAACAATTATCGGTTGCTACTGTTCCATCATCACTAATTGTTTTTGCACCAAAATAAATTCCACCAGTTAATTCACGATAGATAACAAAGTCAACGTTCTCCAACAATTTTGGTTTTAACGGCGTTAAGTGTTGCAACGACTCATAGGTTTTTACCGGTCGGATATTGGCAAATAATTGTAACTCCTTTCTTAATTTTAATAAGCCTTGCTCTGGTCGGACTTTTGCATTGGGGTCATTGTCATATTTTGGATCACCAATAGCGCCAAATAAAATAGCATCACTGGACAAACAAATTTTTATAGTTTCATCCGGTAATGGATTTCCAGTTTCATCAATAGCGATAGCGCCCATTAAACCATGCTCGTAGGTGAACTCATGCTGATAAAGCTTGGCAATAATATTTAATACCTTAATAGATTGCT
>DOMR01000203.1:0-7403 GCA_003509845.1 Chitinophagaceae bacterium
TGTTTTTCCTTGTCTCATTTGTTCAACAACTGCACTCGCACCTGCAACTCTAATTACATCTTCCCCTTGACCTGTGGCAACAACTGCACCTACTTCATTATCCACATACAAACCTGCCCCTATAACAGGAGAGTCGCCAACACGACCTCGCATTTTGAAACCTGCACCACTTGTGGTACATGAACCACTTAAATTACCATGAATATCAAGTGCAATCATGCCAATGGTATCATGATTCCATTCTCCATTAGATAAACGATGTGGTGCCATTTTATTTTCATCTAATTGACTCAATGCATTTTTGCGTTCAATATTAATGACTGGTTTGTATTCTGATTTTTTCAGCCAATTATTGTATGAATTTTTAGCATCTTTTGATAATTCACCGGACTCTAATTTAAATCCTTGTTCTATGGCAAATTGTTGTGCGCCTTCACCTACTAACATCACATGTGGTGTTTTTTCCATTACGCGACGTGCCACTGATATTGGATGTTTGATACGTTCTAAAAATGCCACACTTCCGCAATTAAATTCATGATCCATAATAGAAGCATCTAAAGTTACATGACCATCTCTATCTGGATTTCCATTTAAACCAACGCAGCAGTTCATTTCATCTTCCGTAACCATGACTCCTTTTTCCACTGCATCAAGTGCTTTACCACCAGCACCGAGTATGGTCCAAGCACCTGCATTCGCTGCAATACCTGCATCCCAAGTGGAAATTACAATTGGTTTAGTCACCAAATTTTTAGGAATAAAACCAGCTAATGTAAAACTTGAAATTCCTATACCTCCTAAATTGATAAATTTGCGACGATCCATTTTAATGCAGCGTTTATGTTATTAAATAATCATGTTCAAGATACAAACAATGTGTTTATTTATGTAATTTTAATTCAATAAATAATTATGCAACATTTATTTGATTTATATGGATGGGAAGTGAATGTGTATGATACAATTCAACAAGGTTTAATTAATAGAACATATTCTGTAAAAACCACCCATGGTGATTTTATTCTGCAATCCATCAATCATAATGTATTCAAAAATCCCAAAGCCATTGATGCGAATATCAATGCGATAGGGGCTTACATTAAAATAACAAACCCCGATTATTTATATACGCATTTGTTACCTACGCTCCAAGGAAATACACTCATTGAATGGGAGGGAGGTTACTATCGAGCATTTAATAAAATTGAAGGATATGCCTTAAGTGTACTTGATCATAAAGCACAAGTGGAAGAAGCGGCAAAACAGTTTGCCAACTTTACCTATACTTTAAAGGATTTTGATGCACATCGCTTAACAGATACATTAGTACAGTTTCATGACTTAAATTTCAGGTACCAACAATTTACTGAAGCCATTCAACATGGAAATGCACACAGAATTGAACAAAGCCAGGAGGAGATTAAATTATTACTTTCATTCAAGAACTATGTGGATACCTATAATAATTACATACATCATAAGGACGTAAAAAAGAGGGTTACACATCATGACACCAAAATCAGCAATGTACTATTCAACAAAATTGATGATGAGGAACAGGCAATATGTGTGATTGACTTAGACACGACAATGTCCGGTTACTATATTAGCGATGTGGGCGACATGTGTCGTACTTGTTTATGTCCCGTTTCCGAGGAAGAAAGAGATTTGAATAAAATATGGGTGGATGGAGAAAAGTGGCAGGCTTTAAAGTCCGGCTATTTACACTATATGAAGGACGAACTGTCCAATTACGAATTGGACCACTTCTTTTTTGGGGGGCAATTTTTGATATATATGCAAGCCCTGCGCTTTTTGACAGACCATTTGAATAATGATAGTTACTACGGGGCATCCTATGAGGGCCAAAATTACCAGCGTACATTAAACCAAATACGATTATTGGAAGCCTATAATCAATTAGGATAAATTAAATATACAAATAACCCTTTCTAAGTAATTATAAATCTGTTATTTAAGATATTATATTTTATTAGAATGGTTTCTTAACATTTGTAACCACTTAATCATTTACAATTTCCTTCAATGCCTGTTAATTATATTCCCAATATACTATCAATTAGATAGAGACTATACAAATAAACACTACATGATACTTCATTAGTTCTATTGAACCTACATACATCTTAAGCCATCTATTCTTCCGTATTCTAACTATCTATCCGACCCATATTCTAACTATAAATCCCTTATTTCATCTATATTTAGCGCTTATAATTAACATTATGTTAAATAGTATATTTAATAAATAAACGCTTTCTCCATATTGTCTATTTTATTAGTTTTACAAAACAACCCATGAACCCTTAATTTATCACCCAATTATCAACTATGAAAAACCTACTAGGCTGTTTAATTGTGCTTACTATCTGTATTCAACCCATTTGTTTAAAAGCGCAAAATCCTGTACAAAAAGCAACCACTTATGTAGGTGAACTAAAAAATGGCCAACCAGATGGCAATGGTGTTTTGACAGATACCTCCGGCAATGTATTTAAAGGCAGCTTTAAAAAAGGCAAAAAAGAAGGTTATGGTGAATTAAAATATAGAACCATTTTTGATAAAGATAGCACCCTAGTTGGCTATTGGAAAAAAGACCAATACGTTGGCTTTTATGAATATCCTTATAAAATTATAAGCAAGTCCTACATGGTGAGTAATGCGAATATTACAACTGAACCAGCGAATCCCAGTGGAAATATCATTGAAGTAAGTGTGGAATCAGTTTCAGGTGGATCTGCTACTTTATCAGGTGAAATGCCGAAACCAACCTTAACGGAACATACCTTTAATAAGGGGTCATTTCAAGAGATGTTTCCTAGAACCAATCAACAAAAAAGAAACACCTATATTTTTCAAAATGTCATCTTCCCTATTCAAGCCGTTTTTAAATTTGGCGGGGAAGACGTTACTGTAGAATTGAATGAAACTAAAAACTATAAAATAACTGTGGTATTAAGAGATTAAAATAACGCTAGTCATTAAATAAAAAAGCCGCCCTAATCTATTGTTTATCGGGGCGGCTTTTCAGTATTTAAGAAGTACTATTGGTACTTATCATGTAATGTATCGTAGAGATTATATTTGGCATCAAAATCATCATACGCTTTTTGATCCTTTCCTCTTGCTTTATCTCTTTTGTAGCTGTATAATGTAGCTAAAAAATCAACTGATCTTGAAATCACATTCTTTTCAGGCTTAGTGAATTTGTCTTTGTCCTTAAGATTATTATATGCTTTCTCGATCCATTCAATGGCTGCATCCACTTTAACTATAATTGGTTGATCTAGTGCTACATTTAGTTTTTTAACTGAGTCAATAGAAGCCTTAAACTTAGCATCTTCTAATAATTTCTTTTTAGGATCTTTTGAAGGAGCTGGTCTGTTGGTATTTAAAGATTGTAAGGTTCTGATATTTTCAGCTACTTTATCATCCAATACAGAAAATTGATTATAATAACTGATACCTACATTAAAAGCTGCAGCAAAATTATTTGCATTCATTGAATATGCTTTTTTATAAGCATCCTGTGCTTTAAGCAAATAACTATTTGATAATTCAGCACTTACACCATCCATTGATTTTCCAGCCATAAACATATCACCAAACATTTGGCAAGCAAATTCAGTGATTGTATTATCAGCGATCATTTCATCAAAAGATGCAATTTTTTCCTCCATGCTGTAATGTTTGTCAATATAGTCTGTCTTATATTCAAACCAATTTTCTGCAGGATATGCTGTTTGGGTTATTTTGTAATAGTTGTCGAAACCTGATTTGTCCTTTGTATCTATATAATAAACTAACAAGTAGCGGTAAGCATCAATTAACTCACTTGAATTTATTTTAGCATCTATTAATCTTTTATAATAAGCTGCACATATAGCTTTATTGCCAGCATTTTGATGCGCATAACCAGCATACATTAATGATGTTGTATCAAATTTTTGTTTGGAATTAGCCCAACCTTTAGAAAAAATTAAATCGCTATATCTTACAGCTATATCAAAATTTTCTGCTGATTTTTTCCAATCTTTTCCACTGAACCCTGCTACCCCATCTTTGAATGCTTTAAAATAAATAGTAAAAAATGGGTCTTGGCCATATTCTTTCGCAGCTTTAAAGCTGGTATCCATTTTCATGTATTCTTCGATAGCAGTATTCATTAGTTCGAATGCATTGGGATATTTTTTTGCAATCACGCTATCTTTTGCTAGGCCATCATAAATAAATGCTTTTAAATAAACACCATCGGGTGTTGTTGCTAGTGAAGCATTTTTTGTCACTGCTTTATCATATTCCATTTTTGCAGCATCAAATTTTTTCAATAATAATATGCCTTGAACTTTTTTAAAGTCTTGTGCATAGTTCATTTGTGTTAATGTTACTAAGCATAGCAATCCGATAATTTTTTTCATGATTTTTTGTTTTGGTTGGTGTTATTTTTTTTAAACACCATTAAATATAAAAATTCTTTTTTTTAAATAGCGTAATTAGTTTTCAGGTGTCTCATCTCCTGCGTCATTTAAGGTATCATCCACTTTATTTTCAGAATCGGTAGCAGCTTCATTATCAGTTGATGTAATAATGTCAGTTGCTTCCTCTGATGGTTCTGCGCCTTCTACTATTTCTAATTCAGGAACATCCTGTTCTTCAATTTTTGAAGTAGCTGCAATTTCATCCCCCTCATCTAATCGGATTAATTTTACCCCTTGTGTTGCCCTACCCGCTTCTCTAATTTCAGTAATACTGGTTCTAATAGTTACGCCTGATTTACAAGTAATGATCAAATCTTCTTTTTCAAGTACATCCATTAAACCAACCAAGCTGCCTGTTTTTTCAGTAACATTAATAGTTTTCACCCCTTTACCACCACGATTGGTTATTCGATAGTCGTCAATAGCTGTTCTTTTACCATAACCTTGTTGGCTTACCACTAATATGGTACGGTTTTTATCTTCTCTATTTACACAAACCAATCCTACTACTTCATCGGTATCATTATCAACTTCAATACCGGCAACACCAATGGCGCCACGACCTGTTGGACGTACTTTTTCCTCTGGGAAACGAATAGCTCTACCAGATTTAACCGCCATCATGATTTCATTATTACCATCAGTCAAACGTGCTGCTAATAATTCGTCACCTTCGTTAATGGTAATTGCATTCACCCCACTTAATCTTGGACGACTAAATTCTTCTAAGCAAGTTTTTTTAATGATACCTCGTTTCGTACATAACACGATATAGTGATTACTTACATAATCCTTGTCGTCTAGCTTACGAACTTCAATAATCGCTTTTACCTTATCATCCTGTGGTATTTGTATCAAATTTTGAACTGCACGTCCCTTGCTTGTTTTTTCACCTTCTGGAATTTCATATACTCTTAACCAGAAACATCTTCCTTTTTCAGTAAAGAACAACATGGTATCATGCGTAGATGCAATAAATAAATGCTCTACATAATCTTCTTCTCTTGTTTTAGATCCAATGGCGCCTCGTCCTCCTCTTTTTTGTTGGCGATATTCTGAAACAGAAGTACGTTTGATATAACCTAAATGAGAAATGGTAATCACCACATCTTCTTCTTCAATTAAATCTTCCAATTTCATTTCATCCGCTAAGTATTGAATTTCAGATTTACGTTCATCTCCGAATTTCTCTTTCACTTCTAATAATTCTGTTTTGATTAATTCAAAACGTAAATACTCACTTCCTAATAATTCTTTTAAAGAAGCAATGAGTTTCATCAACTGATCAAATTCTTCTTTAATTTTTTCGCGCTCCATACCCGTTAAGCGTTGTAATCTTAATTCTAAGATGGCTTTTGCTTGTATTTCGGAAATACCCCAACCTGCAGTCATCAAGGCTTCTTTTGCTGCATCTGGATTAGCGGAGCTACGAATTAAACGTATTACTTCATCTAAATGATCTAAGGCGATTAAATAGCCTTCTAAAATGTGTGCACGATCTTCTGCTTTCTTTAATTCGAATTTTGCACGTCGAATAACGACTTCCATTCTAAAATCAACAAACTCACTAATTAAATCGCGAACATTTAAAATCTTAGGACGACCTTTACTTAAGGCTACATTATTTATACCATAACTTGTTTGTAGTTCGGTATATTTAAATAATTGATTAATGATCACTTGCGCAACTGCATCTTTACGTAGTTCAATGACAATACGCGTTCCTTCCCGCTTATTACTTTCATTGTTCACATGGGTGATGCCATCAATGGTTTTGTCAACTACTAATTGACCAATACGATCCGTTAAAGTATCACGATTTACTTGGTAAGGAATTTCATTGATAACAATCAATTCGCGACCATTGGGCTTGGTTTCAATATTGCATTTACCTCTCACCACCACACGACCTCTACCGGTCATTAAACCTTGCTTAACCCCTTCCATTCCGTATATAATACCCCCAGTTGGAAAATCAGGTGCTTTCACAAACTGAATTAACTCCTCAACAGTAATATCTCTATTTCCAATATAGGCAATACATCCATCCACTACTTCATTTAAATTGTGCGGAAGCATATTCGTTGCCATACCCACTGCGATACCAGAAGATCCATTCACTAAAAGTTGTGGGATACGTGTAGGTAAAACAGAAGGCTCTTGTAAACTATCATCAAAGTTTAATTGGAAGTCAACAGTGTCTTTTTCAAGATCATCTAACATTGCTTCTGAAATACGTTGTAAACGTGCTTCTGTATAACGCATTGCTGCTGGTGGATCACCATCTTGGTTACCAAAGTTACCTTGTCCATCCACTAACTTATAACGCATGGTCCATTCCTGCGCCATACGCACCAAAGTATCGTAAATTGCAGTATCACCATGTGGGTGAAACTTACCCATTACTTCTCCTACAATACGTGCTGATTTTTTATACGCCTTGTTGCTGTTGTTACCAAGCTCATGCATTGCAAATAAAACCCTACGATGCACTGGCTTAAATCCATCACGAACATCCGGTAATGCTCTCCCAACGATCACTGACATAGAATAATCTATGTAGGATGTTTTCATTTGTTCCTCAATATTGACCCTTACAACGCGATCACTATCTTGTGTGGCTTCTAGTCCTAAATTATCTTCCATATATTTTATCTTTCGTTACATCAAAATATGGGGTTTAAATATCCCATTTTGATGTATTACGAAGGTAACTTTTCGAGGCCTTTTTTCTTAAAAATTTGGGGTCTATTTTTAGTTCTTTTATCCACAGATGTGGGTAATAAATTAAGGCTAAAAATGGGTTAAATTGCTCTTTGAATTAGTGCTGAATTTATACCTAAACCACCGGGCTCATATCCCATTCATAATCTAATTGGCGCTTGTCTAAATTGGCCGCAA
>DOMR01000203.1:7486-10481 GCA_003509845.1 Chitinophagaceae bacterium
TCAGATTCAACATGTCTGAAATCATCATATTTTGATAGTGTGGTGATACTCACCAAACCCTCACATTTATGGGCAACGGTTTCGACCCAAAATCCAAAACTAGATACCCCGCTTATGACCCCTTCAAAACTTTGACCTACATAGGAGCGCATGAATTCAACTTGCTTGTATTTGTTAGATGCTCTTTCTGCTTCCATCGCTGCACGTTCTCTTTCACTGCACTGAACACATTTTTCTTCTAAATTTTCATCATTCATGGGATGACCTTGGATCACAGATTCCACAATTCTATGCACTAAAATATCTGGATAACGACGAATAGGTGAAGTAAAATGGCAATAGTTTTCAAACCCTAATCCATAATGCCCAATATTTTTCGAGGTGTATACGGCTTTGGCCATAGTACGTATACCCAATTGTTCCATTACATGTTGTTCCGGTTTGCCCTTAGCTGCTTGCATGAGTTGGTTAAAACTATGTGCGATATGTTCAGGGGTATCAATATTGAAAGTATATCCATGTTTTTTTGCAAAAACGACAAATGGTGCGAGTTTCTCTTCATTCGGTTGGTCATGGATACGGAATGGAAAAGGCAATGGGTCTTTTTTAATTTTAATCTTACCCATTTTTTCTGCAATGAGTTGATTCGCTTTTAACATTAACTCCTCTATGAGCTGATGAGATTCCTTGCTTTCCTTCACGGATATTCCAATGGGTTTTCCTTTATCATCTAAAGTAAAGCGAACTTCTTGAGATGAAAAATTAATAGCGCCATGATCAAAACGTTGTTGTCTTAATTTTTGGGTAAAATCCAAAAGCCACAAAATTTCATTCACGTGATCATTGGATGGATCACCCGATTTTGTGTCAATAATTTCCTGCACCTGCTCATAAGTATATCGACGATCTGAATATATGATTGTTTTACCAAACCAGGTTTGCACTATGGCTCCAGTTGGATCCACTTCAAATGTGGCAGAGAAAGTTAATTTATCTTCATGTGGTCGTAAAGAACATAATTCATTGGAGATACGTTCTGGTAACATCGGATATACCCTGTCTGGCAAATATACCGATGTAGCGCGCTCAAATGCTTCATTATCAACTGCGGTTCCTGGTTGCATAAAATGACTTACATCTGCAATATGCACGCCAATTTCAATGTTTTTATTCGGTAACACCTGATAGGAAATGGCATCATCAAAATCTTTGGCATCTACTGGATCAATGGTGAAGGTTAACACCTTTCTATAATCCTTTCTTTTGGCAATTTCGGCTTGAGATACCTTGTCAGATAATGATCTTGCAAATGCCAAAGTTTCGGCACTAAATTCTAATGAAAATCCTGCTTCGGCAACAATTGATTTCATTGCCAAATCATTTTCTTGTTCAGGGGTGAATATATTTAATACTTCTCCTTCTGGTTTGCGACTTGCCTTGTCCCAACTAATAAGTTTAACCATCACACGATCCTTATCCTTTGCACCATTTAAATATTTAATTGGAATATAGATATCCGGCATGGGATGAATACTATTCGGTATAAAAAAGGCATGCTTATTCGTAACCTGCATCGTTCCTGCAAAGGAAACTTGTTTTCGTTTTAATACTTCTAGTACTTTCCCTTCTTTTTTACCAGTACCTTGTCTGATTTTTGTAATCTTTACCTGTACTTGATCACCTTTTAAAGCAGTATTAAAATCAGTTGGAAAAACCAATATATCGTTTTCTAATCCAGATACCATAACAAAGCCCATCCCCGATTTTGCAATATCTAAAGTGCCTGTATAACTCGTGGTAATATTTGTATTTTTTGTTGTGGGTTTCCCCTTTCTTGTTGTTTTTTTCTTAGTTCCCATTGTTGTTTTTATAAAATTGTGCAACATTATTAATAACCAGCGCATCAAACTTACCCTGCTCCCCAAATAAAAATTGAGGTTTAATAGGCAAAACATATAATGGAATGTCGTTAAGTTCTTCAGTATATTTTACCAGTCGTACTGCATCCTTCTCGGTGGTTAAAATTAATTTGCTCTTTGAATTAATTTGATTGAATTTTTCTTTGATCTCATTTAAATCTTCTATAGAGAAAATATGATGATCACTATAGCTTATTTGATAGTAGGTATGTGTGTTTTCGTGAATATAATTTTTTAAAGGAAGTGGATTCGCAATTCCACAAACAAGTAATACTTCGTCTCGCATGGTTAACACCCATTGATCTGATGGATTGTAAATATGGTAGGGTGTGTCATAAGCGATAGTGGTAAAAAATACATGTTGTTCTGGTTCAGGATTTAACTTTTCTATGATCTCCTCTTTCTCAATGACAGATAAGTTAGCCGAACATTTTGTGACAATAATAATATTTGCTCTTTTGGCTGACTTTCGCTCGTCTCTTAAATCACCCGTAGGAATAAAAAAATCATCACAATACAAATTATCGTACTCGGTCAACAAAATATTATAATCAGCCACTATTTCTCTGTGCTGAAATGCATCATCTAAAATAATTAATTGCAAGTCAGGTACATCTTGAATTAGTTGCGGAATTGCTTCAATGCGTCTTTCTCCAACTGCCACCGCCACATTTGGATACTTAATATGAAACTGCATAGGCTCATCTCCAATTTCAAGTGCGGAAGTAAATTGATTCGCTAAAGCGTAACCTTCTGTTTTTCGTTTGTATCCCCTACTTAATGTCGCTAATTTATAATCATCAGATAAAATAGATAAAAGATATTCCACCATGGGTGATTTTCCCGTACCCCCTAATGATAAATTACCCACACAAATCATGGGCACATTAAATTGTACTGACTTTAAATAATGTTTAAAATAAAGCCAATTACGAAATGCAACTATCCAACCATATACAATTGCAAAAGGTAAAAGTAAAACTCTAAAAGATTTTAAAAAGAGGTTATTTAAATTCATAACTATTCCAAGGCGTAATACAATGGGTTAAAGGTACGTCAAATTCATGGGTATCTTG
>DOMR01000179.1 GCA_003509845.1 Chitinophagaceae bacterium
GCGCGCGATATAGCGCGTATTAAACTAATACAATCTGTCGCAGGGAATAGCATTAAATTAACAGCAGATGCAAATGAGGCATGGACTTGGCAAATTGCCCTAGACCGTATTGAAGCGTATCAAAAAAATGGCATACAACTAGAATACATTGAAGATCCATTGCCTAATGATGATATAAAAGGATTTAAGGAACTAACATCTCGAAGTCCTATTCCTATTATTGGGCATGACTATATTAATAGTTTTGAAAAAATACATGAACTCGTAAACGAAGGGGGTATTCATGGCATACGAACCGGTAAGGATATTGACTATTCTTTACAATGTATTGCGCTTGCCACTAAGCACAATTTGCCGGTTTATTTAGGAAATTCAATTTTTGAAATTAATGCGCATCTCGCTTTGGCATTTAACCAAGTCAATAGAACAGAATTCTCTTTACTAAATACAAACGATATTATTGAGAATCCCATTGTTTTTAAAAATGGTAACTTACAAGCGCCTGTTGAGATAGGACATGGCTTATATCCAATAATGAACAAATTGATTTTATCATCTGAACCAGATAAATTAAAAACAGCTTTATAGTTAGGGACTATTTTCAAAACTCTTTTTAATTTATACAATGGAAAAAATTATTATTAAGGGTATTACATGGGGGCACAGTAGGGGCATATCTCCCTTGCTAGCTTTTTCTCAAAGATTTTCCGAATTAAATCCAGGTATAGAAGTACAATGGACCAAAAGATCATTACAGGAGTTTGCAGATTTCCCAATTGAAAAACTGACGGAACAATATGATTTATTAATTATTGATCATCCTTGGGTAGGATGTGCCGCTGCCACTAATTGTGTTTTGCCTTTAGAAAGCTATCTTCCAAAAGATTATTTACAGGACCAGTTGGACAATTCTGTTGGACGATCTCATCAAAGTTATCATTATAACGGACATCAGTGGGCACTAGCTATTGATGCTGCCACACCTGCAGCTAGTTACCGACCTGATTTGTTTGAAAAGAATAATATTCCATTGCCATTGGTATGGGATGATTTAATTGAACTTGCGCGTAAAGGGAAGGTGGCTGTACCGGCGATACCTATTGATTTATTGATGAATTTTTATATGTTCTGCATTGCTAGTGGGACTACCCCATTTTTAAATGAACAAGAAGTAGTCAATTTGGAATCAGGGAAGGCAGCATTACTTTTAATGAAAGAATTATACACGCTGGTTGATAAAAAAATGTTTCAGCTTAATCCAATTGGCGTTGCAGAGTTAATGAGTTCATCAGATGATTATTTATATTGCCCATTTGCTTATTGTTATTCTAATTATTCGAGAGCAGGGTTTTCGGATAAAATATTAAAATATGCTGATATGGTTTCTCTAAATAATCAAAGGCTCAAATCAACAATAGGGGGTACTGGGTTAGCAGTATCTGCATTTAGTCAACATAAGGATATGGCATTGGCATTTTTGACTTCCATAGTTTCTCCAAAATGCCAATCAACTTTTTATGTTGAAAATGGGGGGCAAGCTGGTCATAAATCTGCTTGGATGCGTGAGCAGAACAATCTTTTATGCAATGATTTTTTTAGTACTCTTTTACCCGTAATGGAAAATGGCTTTATACGTCCAAGGTATAATGGTTATTTGTATTTTCAAGATCATGCGGGCATACTTATACAAGATTTTATATTAAATAAACGAGCCTTAGAAAATGTTTTGAGTGAAATCAATAAATTATATATTAAAAGTTTATCTTTTACAAACAAATAAACCTACTTACTTTCTAATTAAATATTTTCAATCATGAATAGAATTCAAATCGGGCTAGCAGATGCAATTGTCATATTTGGGTATATCCTTTTTCTAGTTTTGATAGGAATATACATAAGCAAAAGAAAAAGCGTTAGTGGAATTGCAGCTTCTGAAGATATTTTTTTATCAGGAAGATCTTTACCCTGGTATAAAGTGGGCTTATCTATTTTTAGTACAAATGTAAGCCCTAGTATGTTGGTGGCTAGTTTTGGCGCAGCTTATTCAAGTGGCATGGTATTGGCTAATTTTGATTGGCTTGCTTGGGTATTTTTAATGTTACTATCTCTATTATTTATTCCTAGGTATTTGGCAAATAATATATCTACCATGCCAGAATATTTAATGAAACGTTTTGGGAAAAGATCGCATACTTTTTATACCTATTTTTCAATGATTTCTTCACTAATTGTGTGGTCAAGTTTTATGTTATGTATTGGTGGCATTGTAATTAATCAGCTAACAGGAGTTCCTATTTATATTTCAGCAATATTGGTAGTTGTGATAGCTATGTCCTACTCAGTCAATGGAGGCCTAAGTGCAATTGTACATACTGGTGTTGTTCAATCAGTTGTATTAATTGCTATTTCAATGTTAATCTTTTTTTTAGGATTATACAAAGTTGGTGGCATTGAAAATTTAATTAATGGAGTTCCTAAAGAATACTGGCAAGTACTTAAACCAACAAATGATAAAGTATATCCATGGCATGCCATGTTACTTGGGTATCCTGTGATTGGAATATGGTTTTGGTGCACGGATCAGACCATTGTACAAAGAACGCTTGCTGCAAAAAATGTTGATCATGGTCAAAAAGGAACTTTATTAATAGCGGCACTTAAAATTGTGATGCCAATCTTATTTTTAGTGCCAGGAATTATGTGCTTAGTACTAGTGCAAAATGGAACTTTTGCCCCGCTAGCAAATCCCGATCACGCTTATATCTCTATGGTTTATGGTTTATTGCCTACGGGATTAATTGGAATTGCATTGGGTGTTTTATTAGTATCTATCATCAATGATGTAGCAAATGGGTTAAGTTCTTTTAGTACAGTATTTGCAATGGATGTGTATCTTAAAAAAATTAATCCAACTGCTGACACAGCGCAGGTTAAAAAAATTGGGAAAAGAATCATTATTTTAGCAGCTTCTATATCTGTTTTAGTTGCAGTATTACTTTCCAAATCAGACAAAGGCTTATTTGATTTAGGCCAAGCGTTAATAACTTATTTGGCGCCTCCGGCTTCAACCGTTTTTATTGTAGGTATTTTATGGAAACGAGCAACTCCTAGGGCGGCCGAACTTACTTTGTATATTGGCACTTTTGCTTGTTTATCCATTGGACTTTGTCAACTCACCGGGTTCCCTTCAAAGGAATTTTGGCCTCATTTTATGTTACTTTGTTTTTACATGATGGCGGCTTTAGTTATATTTATGATCACTGTTTCATTTTTTACTAAGCCCCATTATGAAATAGTAAAATTAGTAGACCAAAATGATCCTGCAATCGCCCAAAAATTTAGTACTTCAAATTCGGTTAAAATAATGTGGGGAGTCATTGCTATCTTGATGTTTATAGTATATTATATATTTAATTAGTGAACTTTTAAAATTAAAAATTTATGAGCCAAATGCCACCAACAGTTTCAGCGTTTTTGAATACGCCTTATGAGTTATCAAATGATCAAATTGCTTATTTCAAAGAAAATGGTTTTATCAAATTAAAGCAAGTTTTAAGTAAGGAAGTAATTGAATACATGGATTTGATTATCACCGAGGAGGTAAATCGTTTAAACAAACAACAATTGGCGTTGGAGGATAGAGATACTTATGGGAAAGCCTTTTTACAAATTATGAATATTTGGAGAAATTCAGATAATGTCAAAGAAATAGTATTTGGCAAGCGCTTAGCCCAAATTGCTGCCAATTTATTACAAGTTTCAGGTGTAAGAATTTACCACGATCAAGCGCTATATAAAGAACCAAGTGGCGGACATACACCATGGCATGCCGATCAATATTATTGGCCATTAGATTCAGATAAAACAATTACAGCATGGATGCCATTGCAAGAAACTCCATTGGATTGGGGTCCTTTAGAATTTAGTGCTGGTAGTGATCAATTGGTAGCGGGAAGAGACAAAGAAATTAGTGATGATAGTCAATCTTTTTTACAAGAACAATTAAAATCAAAGGGATACCCTCATTTAATTGAGGCTTTTGATTTAGGGGAAATTAGCTTTCATAGAGGTTGGTTATACCATCGTGCTGGTCCAAATAAATCAAACCAAATGAGAAAAGTGATGACGATTATTTATATGGACAAGGATATTAAATTAAAGGCGCCCGAGAATAAAAACCAACAAGCTGATTGGGATGCTTGGTGTCCTGGAGCTGTTATTGGTGAAGTAGTGGATACACCTCTTAATCCAATTATTTATCAATCATAATAACTTGACATTGATTTAATTCTTGTAAATGCACAAATCATGAAATTAGGATTCGGATTATATAAACATATGCTGAACGAAGCGCATTATAAATTTGCGAAGCAGTGTGGTGCGACCCATTTGGTAGTGCATTTGGTAGATTATTTTTCACATGAAAAAAATAATAAAAATAGTGCGAGTCAACCACTAGGCCAAAAAGAGGGATGGGGTCAAGCGGGCTCAGGGGAGATATGGACTTTAGAAGATTTAGTAAGTTTAAAAAAAGAAATTAATAGTCATGGTCTTGAATTAGAGGCTATTGAAAATTTTGATCCTGCCATGTGGTATGATGTTCTTTTAGCAGGTGAAAAAAGAGATGAGCAATTGGAAGGGATAAAAGAATTAATTAGGAATGTTGGCAAAGCAGGTATACCCACCTTTGGATATTATTTTTCACTTGCAGGTGTGGCTAGTAGAACGCAAGGCAACTATGCAAGGGGTGGTGCGCTTTCGGTTGGAATGGAGTTTGTCGATGATAGCCCAGTCCCTAACGGTATGATTTGGAATATGGTTTACGATGCGAATGCCCCAGAAGGATTTATTCCTCTATGTTCTACTGATGAAATTTGGGAGCGACTACAATATTTTTTAAATGCAATTATCCCTGTAGCCGAGGAAGCTGGCGTTACATTAGCGGCACATCCTGATGACCCCCCATTGCCTTTTCTTAAGCAAACGCCGCGTTTAATTTACCAGCCCGAACTTTACCAAAAATTACTTGATTTATATCCAAGTAAAAGTAATCAACTGGAATATTGTTTAGGTACATTATCCGAAATGACCGAAGGTGATATATATGAAGCAACGAATCAATATAGTAAGCAAGGAAAAATAGGATATATCCATTTTAGAAATGTGATGGGGAAAGCGCCTAACTATAAAGAGGTTTTTGTAGATGAGGGCGACGTGGATATGATACGAATACTTAAAATCTTGAAAAAAAATAATTTTAAAGGAGTATTGATTCCTGACCATACCCCACAAATGAACTGTGATGCTCCATGGTATGCAGGAATGGCATATGCGATGGGTTATATGAAGGCGGCGCTGAAACTTATTGATACCGATGAAAGTTGATTCGTACATGTGAGGAGTAAAAAAATAAAATTCAGATAAAGGGTTTAAAATTTATAATAACGCTAAAAAAATAATTTATGCTTTGGAAAAACGATAAAGAGATGTTTGAACTTGCAAAAAAAGAAATGTTTGTAGCCCTAGTTGGAGATATCCTTGATAAAATGGGATACACAAAACAATTTTTATCACCTCATTTAAAACCACTTGATTCGTCCATGGTAACTATTGGCAGGGCCATGCCTGTATTAGAAGCTGATGTTTTTAGTGAGGTAATGGAACAGTCACGAAATCCAATAATGCAAAAGCCTTTTGGCCTTTTGTTTGAAGCGCTTGATAGTTTAAAAGAGGATGAGGTATATATATGTTCTGGTGCGTCTCCTAATTATGCACTTTGGGGTGGCTTGATGAGTACGCGTGCCATAAAACTTGGAGCTGCTGGAGCAGTGCTAGACGGGTATAGCAGAGATACCAATGAGATTTTGGAATTAAGTTTTCCTACTTTTTCAATAGGTACTTATGCCCAGGATCAGGGTCCACGTGGTAAAGTGATTGACTATGGGGTTGAAATTGAATTCAATGGTATA
>DOMR01000185.1:0-385 GCA_003509845.1 Chitinophagaceae bacterium
GATGTATGAAAAATTTATTGCTAATTATACTATTCGCATCTTCATCAAACTTTATTAAAGCACAAGACACCATAACAATGAGATCTGGCGAAAATATAATTGTAAAAATAATTGAAGTCGGAAGCAATGAAGTAAAGTATAAAAAAACAGAAAATCTTAATGGACCCATTTTTGCAACACTTAAATCAGACCTTTATTTGATTAGATACGAAAATGGAAGCAAAGATGATTTTAGTACTATTGGCAAAGCAGCAAATACTCAAGAATTATATACTCAAGGATATAATGATGCTATAAAATATTATAAAAGTTATAAAGTTACAGGGAATTCTGTTTTAATCGCATCCGCCTTTCCAATGTATGGTTTCATGTTTGGTGGCGCGAC
>DOMR01000185.1:444-583 GCA_003509845.1 Chitinophagaceae bacterium
AAATTTAGATTATCCTGATATGAGTTTAATGAAAAATGAATATTACTCCAAAGGCTATAAGACAGCAGCAAAAAATATAAAAAGAAAAAAAATACTTACTAACTTCTTAACAGGGCTAGCCATTAGTATAGGGTCTACA
>DOMR01000185.1:787-3573 GCA_003509845.1 Chitinophagaceae bacterium
GACCTCAGGGTTATGAAGATTTTTAGAGAAAATGAAGGCGTTGATTTATAATGCATTATGTTTTCACAAAACCGAAATCAACCGATTTCAGTCGAATTCAGGGGGTGTTTTCCTCACGCAGAGGTTATCATGAAATTCAAGTCATGTTTACAATAAAATAATAGACTATTGAGGTGCGATATATTAATTATTAAAATATATTAATTACCTTTTAAAAGTAAATCACATACTCTATTGCAATTCTAACGCAATAACTCTATTTACACTTCTTGTAATCACTATCATTCCTAAGACACTAATTTAATCATTGAAATGGGCTATACCCTATTTCCAAACCAACGCGCATGAAAAAGATATTAATTTTTATAACGGTCTTCTTTGCTGCCATTTCTAATCTTGGTGCGCAAAAAACCATGTTTACATCTTACAGTTTTAATGTGGAATCCAAAAACGAACAAACGGTTTTACAATTATATAAACACTATTTCGAAAAGCATCCAAATAAGGGTGTAACTGCAACTTTATATGAAAATCATTTTAAAGGAGCGCAGGTTGCTACCCATGAATTGGTTTTTTCAGGTCCAGCAGAATTAATGGGGGCGGGTTACGATTCAAAAAGTAACGATGCATGGTTACTTTTCCAATCCGAACTTTCTAAATATTGTAAAGGAGTAAGTGCTGCAATTGGAAAACGAATTTCAGGTTTTGGTGATACGAGCAGTACAATTTATTCAGTGCAAGACGTTTTATTTCTAATTATAAAAGACGAAGGTCAATATAAAGCACAATTTGATGCATTTTGGAGTAAAAATACTTCTCCTAATACTCGTATATCTTTTGGGAGTGTAGGTACTAGGATTCAAGATGGCACCACTCATTATATCGTTAGAAGCTATAAAGACTTCACAACTAAATTCACAGACGATATACAGCATGCAAAAGGGTATACAGAAATGGTAAATTCATTGAAAGATATTAGAACTTTTACGACCTCAAAAACTAGAACCGTACTGGGTAAGTGGTAATTTAATATTCCTTAAGTTTTATGAATCAAATTTAAAATAAAAAATAAATAAAATGAAAAAACTATTATTATGTTTTCTTGTGTCGGCATCATTAATTTCTTGTACAAACCAAGAAACAAAAGCTGAAACATCTGAAGAGGACAAAGACACCGGCACCTGGACTTCCTTAGATGCAAAAACAATTAAAGTTAGACAATTACTTGAATCCTATGGCAAAAATGACTCAAGCGTCGTTTATGAAATAATTGCTGATACGATAAAATTTAGTGATCAATTAGCTAATAACCAAGAGAACGGAGTAACTAAAGTAAATCCAGGTGGTCGTGTAGGATTTGTACAAGACACTCGAAATGCGCATCAATTGTTTAGTGATATAAGTTTAACAACCGATAACATGAGAACTTTTGTTAGAAAGGATGGACTTACCGCTACATTGTGGTGGGGTATGTGGTCTGGAACTGGCAAATTTACAAAAAATAAAAGTACAGTTCCCGTTCATGCATATTTCTATTGGAAAGATGAGAAAATTATAAGTGGAGGTCGTTTTTCTGATCCTACTACATATAAAGAGGAGATTGCGGCATCTCAAAAAAAATAACTAGTTCAATTTAGGTTTAAAAAAATACGACTGAGACCTCTAGCAATAGGGGTCTCTTTTTTTATTTTATAAAACCTCGCGCAGAGGAATCTCCTATATAATTCAATTATGTTATGATTTGCGACAGAGATATATCACAATTGTTAATTAAATTTATTACTGATTCATATCTGATTTATCTTTTTCAGTAAACTGTTTATATGGAGTGGAAAAAAAATGATCTATCTTTTTTACAAACTCATCTTTATAAATCCATGAAATTAAGTGGCCAGATGCAGGTTGAATATATAAATATGATTTTTTAATATTTTCAAATATTTGTAATGAATGGCTTGGCTTTATAGTATCGTAGTCGCCAGAGATAATCAATGACGGAGCTTGAATTTTATGTAAATCTTCAAGTGTCATATTATTATATTCTCTTTTAATGATCTTCAATTCAATTTTATCTTTCTCTGTTTTATTTTGAATACTATTAATACTGTCTAATATATTTTTATGATGCATATTCCAATATACGCCAATTGTTTCAGCACTAGATGTCAAGTTCGCTCCATTAATTACAGCTTTCATTACTTGATTTGGGTATTTCGCAGCAAGCCACAATGCAGAATTTGCACCAGAACTCATACCTAAAACATAAACACTATTAATATTCATTTTAATCAACAATTCACTTATGTCATCTGCTATCATTTCGTCTGATAAGGAATCACCTTTATCAATACTTTTTCCATAATTTCTACAATCAACAGCAATAACCTTGTATTTATTTTGAAATTCATAAATTAATGGGCTACTTCTTCTTATACTACCCCCGTTGCCATGAATTAACAACAAAGGCTCGCCCTGTCCATAAACTTCTACATATATTTTAATACCTCTAATATCATAGTATTTCCCAACACTGTCATTTCGCCCATACTTATTAGAGGATGTAAAGAAAGTTTTAGAAGATTTTAATATAGAATCGACATTAGCCTGCGCTTGTAAAATATTGGGTGTCATGATCATTGATAATAAAACAATAAGCAAGTTGATTCTAATATTTTTTTTCATTTTATTATTTTTAATGATAAGGTAAGCTAACCTAATAGATGCATTAAAGGGGTATTACTTTTGTGACTCAACCTCACGCAGAAACAACAAAGGACCCACGATTT
>DOMR01000185.1:3609-6355 GCA_003509845.1 Chitinophagaceae bacterium
TGTAGCGAGACCGGGATTTGAACCCGGGACCTCAGGGTTATGAAGATTTTTTGAGAAAATGAAGGCGTTGATTTGTAATGCGTTACGTTTTGGTAAAACAGAAATAAACCGATTTTAACCGAATTCAGGGGGTGTTTTCCTCACGCAGAGGAATCTAAAATATCATTTTATTATTTGCATAATTTGAACCTTTATTATATCGTAATTTTAAATATATTTAATCATTAAAAAATAAAAAACTATGAAAAAACTATTACTTATTATTATTGTATCAGCATCTTTATTTGCTTGTGCGACACAAAGCGCTAAATCCGAAAAACAACCCATTGGTTTTGATATGTCAGGAGGTGAAGGCAGAACAGACTTGTATGGAGGAAATCTAGCTAATGTTGAAATAATCGAAAAATTTTTAAAGGCCCACAATGATAGGGACACAGCTACTATTCGTAGTTTAGAAGCGACTGAGAATTTAAAAATTTATACCCCTGAAGGGAATGTAGTAACATCCGCTGACAGTAATATTAAGAATTTATCAACTTGGTTTGCAAGTAATAACCCAAAATGGAAATTAAATTTTTCTGCCGCGAACAGCTACACTGACAAAAGTGGTAAATTGAACGAATGGGTTACTACAGGTGCACAATTGACTCAAACAATTGATGGCAAAGAAGTGAAATTCAACCAATACTTTGATGTAAATATAGTAAATGGAAAAATTCAAAGAATGTTTGTTACAGAAAGAAAAATGACTGATGGTGAATAAAATAATAGCTAAAAGAATCAAGAAATAAAAACAATAATCCCGCTATTTTATACAAAAGAAAACTATGATTTTGTAACCTGCTCTATTTGATTCTTTTTCAAATAAGCCTTAAACTGCTCATAGTTCATCTTTTCAGTTTCTTTAGCAATTTTTTCTTTAATAGCCCTGAAAACCTTAACAGTATCAAAGGACTTTTCTATTCTAACTTTAGTCTTCATAATTAACGATTTCTTTAGGTGATCTAATATCTAGTTGAATATACCCATTTTTTGTATTTACTGCATTATAGCCTTTTATTCTAAATACGTTTACAATATGTTTAAAATTCCAACTCACTAGGTAATCAACTTTATAAATTGTAGCAGTAGCAATATGTCTACAATCATCTGCACTTGTCTTACCAACCACATTTTCTGCTAAATATTGTTCAGCTAAATTAAAAGCCTCTTCTGTAACTTCTACAAACTCAACATGCTCTTTGGGTAAAGATTCAAAATGTTGTTTTACATTATCTGGAGCATTTTGAAGTTCAGCAGTTGATAAATCAGAATAGACACATATAATTTGACCAAGTTTAACTTTTTCAAAAAGTGCGGAAGTGATTTCTTCAAATTCTTCATCATAAATCCCTCCGAAAACAGATGTATCAAAGTATAACCTTGGTTTCATATTGTAAATTTAATGAAGATTGATGTGATTGCCTTATAATTTTAAGGCCTTATTTCAACCTAAACTGGTTAAACAAGTAAATTATGAGAAAATAGTAGGCTTTGAAATTGAGTTTCAGTTCGATATAATATTCAGAGCCAATTTGAGGGGGTGTTTTCCTCACGCAGAGGTTTTATTCAATTTTTTCTTTTTTCCACTTTTCGGTAATAATAATCCAAAGAACAATTGAAACTCCTAAAATGATTAATTTTTGTGTTCCGTCAAGTCCATTTTTAATTAACGAATTATACATCATTATATTGATTATTAAATGAAAGCAAGCACTTGCCAATATCGATTTAGTTGTTTCTGCTACCTGACCAATTCCCCAGCTACCAAATATCATCATACCAATAAAAAACAAGTTGTCTTTTATTGTTGCATTTGTTAGAAACGACAAGTGCCATAAATACCAAATAAAACCTATCAACAAATATTTCTTAATTGGTTTTAGGTAACTAAATTCATTTTGTAAATATCCTCGCCAACCAAATTCTTCCATAATTGCATAAATCAAACTTATTAAAATCGCATATAATCCATATAGATTTTCATTTATTCCGTATTCGTTTTTTACTCCAATGATTGACAATAACGCAATTGGAATAACAGACATCAATAAGCCCATTTTTTGAGAGGTTCCAAAAAATGTAATTACAGTTTTTCTTTCTTTTTCTAGTAATTTAATAGCAACTAATGCTCCTGTAAATACACCACTACCTTCAAGAATTACTGTGCAAAGCAAATAAATCCAATTCGGTAATTTTTCCAAAATCAGTTTTGTTCCGAAAACATCAAATCTGAATATATTCGATATTGAAAACGCAATAATTAAAAATATAAAAAGTCGTTTGAAATTCATATTATTTTATTTATAGTTTTTTTGCGGTTTTTTTGTAGCCTGACCATTAACTTATTTATACCAGCCATCGAATGGCTCCTATTCAACCATATCTGGAATGTTTGGTGCCACAAAGTAGTAGGATATTTATTAATGTCTTTAAACTTATTGCAACTTAACCAATTTGTCTTGTTTGATAGACATTAAAGGGATAGTCTTTGGGCTCAACCACCTTGGGGTTCAATTACAAGAGTTTTACTTCTTACTTGAACTTACACCCTATATTAATTTGAAGCTATGTTGAATTTTATCTGCACCCAAGTTTTAGAAAAATATTACCTTGACCCAAAGGTGTTAACCGCTGTAGAAATATCAGCATTAAAAGTTCGTGTATTCGGTAAGAAATGACAAAAACCTCACGCAAAAACAACAAA
>DOMR01000185.1:6512-7415 GCA_003509845.1 Chitinophagaceae bacterium
AAACGACCGATTTCAGTCGAATTCAGGGGGTGTTTTCCTCACGCAGTGGTAAATAGATTTTTAAGTAAGGTTTGAACCATTCAATAATCGCTAAATTTGAGAAAATACTAAGAAATGAAATACTTAAAAATCCTTTTGGCTCTGGTTTTATTGTCGATTGAAACTCAAGCTCAAAAAATTGAAGATTTCACATTATTATCTGTAACAGATAAAAGCACTTTCACTTTAAGTAAATCTAAAGGTAAATACGTTGCACTTCATTTTCTACTAAAAACAGAATGTCCATACTGCATTAGACATACTAGTGAGTACTTTGAAAAAGCAAATTCCTTACAAAATGTAATTCAAGTGTTTATTAAGCCTGATGAGGAAAAAGAAATTAAAGAGTGGGTAAGTAAATTGAAATCTAGTAATTCATTACCCATCTATCAAGATTTGAATGCTAAATTAGCCGACCAATTCAAAATCCCAAATGGATACCAATTTCATGGACAGGTTGTTCATTATCCTGCTATGATTTTATTAAACGAGAATGGAGAAGTGGTATTTAGATATATAGGTAAAAATAATTCAGATAGATTTTCTTTTGATCAATTGAAAGCAAAAATCGTTGAATTAGACGGACTTAAATAATTGTAAAGTTTGAAAAATACAATTGAGACCTCAGGGTTATTTTACCATCCAATATATTTCGGAGGCTCAATATTATTTATTCTGAGATATACTATTAATTGACCTACATGATGTGTTTGGTGATCTTGTATCAAATTCAAAAATTGATACTTGTTTAATTTACCACCATTCCAATTAAATTCTTTTGATAAGGACTTCTCATCCAACTCGCCTATTACTTTTAATCCATATTCATAAGCATCGTTTAGAAATTGCATTACTTGTTTCTTA
>DOMR01000275.1:0-10315 GCA_003509845.1 Chitinophagaceae bacterium
CAATGCCTCACAATTTTTTTGGGTCATCACATAATCACTCACCATTCTTCTAGCTTCACGAATATATAATTGGTCCGTCCAACCGCTATCTGAAATAAATTCGTCTTTACATGTTCCCCATTCCGAAACCACGGCACGAACTTCCTTAGGAATTCTAGGATGATAAGACAATGTCCACATCAAGCCTTGTTGGTACTTTTTATGCAAGGCCGCAATTTTTAATCTTTCAGCATAACTCGCTTCAGGGTAAAGATAATTTTGTCCAATAAAATCTGTTGAAAAACCCTTTTGATTATTGATATCTGTTTTTCGGTTGGGCATGGCAGAATTTATCCAAGGCACTAACGGATCTCCATAATCATACATTTTACGAATGTCGCCTTTAGCGGCTTCATAATTGCGAAACAATAATTCATATTCTAATTCATTGTAACCATCCGGTTTTTTGAAAGGAATGCGATTTTCAGGAAGATTGGTCAAAGTCATGCGATAACAATAAGCTTGAATTTTGTTATCGGCCTGACCATCCACCCCTGGCTTTTCAGCACTCACAAATGGCAATAATCCACTCTTTGGATTTCCCTTGACCAAGTAAGGACTCACGCCTTCTATAAAATTATGATGAATCCCGTTCCTGGATAATTTCTTTTGAAGTGTTAAATTAAAATTATTTGCCTGAACCCCGTTTAAAGATTCTCCATACTGACTATTTGATTCTCTGCCCACAGTATAGCTGACGCCTGAGGCAGCCATCAAATCTCCTTCATAGGTGCAATCCATAAAAATCTTACCCTGGTAGATTTGCCCCGTTTCCATCTGTATAGATTTTATAACTTGCTTTTCCTTTTTTATACCTGTCTTTCGGTTTAATCTTTGATTATAAACAATATGAATATTAGATTCATTTTTAACCATTTCAAGAAATACTTTTAAAGCAACGGAAGGTTCAAAAGCCCACATCGCATCCTCGTTAAAAGTATCGTAACCAACACCCTTATAGGCATCCCTTGTTTCCCAAATCCAATTTTCAGACTTTAGATAATATGTTTTGATCTTTTGATAAAACTCACGAGAAACCCCTCCAATCGCTTGCTTGTTCCCAATATCCGTTTTGCCTAATCCTCCAGTGGTTAGCCCACCGATTCGATTTGTAGGTTCAATTAAAATTACTTTTTTTCCCATTCGAGAACATTGAATGGCAGCAGAAACACCAGCAGAAGTGCCACCATAAATAACCACATCATACGATTGAATTATTTGAGCAGAAGCATTTATTGGAATCAAAATAACGAAGTAAATAAACCAAAAGGCGAAGGTATTCTTGAGGCTTGGAGTAGGTTTTAAGGAAAGCATATTTTATTATATTAATGTAGCATTATATTAGATCTCATCAACAAAGAAAATTGAAAATAGGAAAAAAATATTTCGAATCCCTAAAAATTTGGGCAAGGTTTTAAGTTTGATGAAACATTAGCCACCCAAATAAAGAAATTACTTCAAAAGGAAGATGCTACAATTTTAGAAAATGATATTAAGTTAGCACCTTCTTGGATCGCAAGGGAACTTTTTAATCTATTTTTTCTCGATTCCTATAAGTAACTTATTTAGCCACCTTAAAATTTCACTTATTGCTAGCCCCGTTTCTTCACTCATGTTTCTTACAAACTGGCTGCTTTCTGCTTCTTGTATATGTTTGTTTAGAATTAAGATGACGCGATTTAATAATGGAGAATTTGAAATAATAATTTCCCTAATTGTCCTTCCGGCAATTTCGGATGCAATTTCATGTATGCTAATTTTTTCTAGCGCTTCTTGGTCTTGAAATATGTCGGCATGTTTTTGGTCGTACACTAAATCATTTTCTAATTCAAAAAAATGATTAAGAATATTGCCTATATCCCTTGCATCTTTCAATCTAATTTCTGGTCTATCATCAAAAGAAATTAGTTTTAGTAAAATAATAGAAGCCAACGTGGCTACTTTAAAAACATGACCTGTTGATAGTTCAACCACCTCAGTTCCATCATTAAAAACTTCAGAAAATCCATTTACGTTAATGCTTGTCATTCCCACACCTTCAATTACAACTCGCTCATCTATTTCAATTCCACCAAAAGGAAGGATGTCCACTTGTATCATTGAAGGCGTAATTAAAACAAAGGCGTTTTCTTTAGTGTCTTGAAAATTATGATTGGTTATTAGATATGATCTTAAAGTTTCGTACTGACTTTCGCTGCCAATCATAATAGCAAAATCTACGTCTTTTGTTTTTCTTACATTGCTAGTGCTTTGGCCTCTTGAATACCATACATCTCTTGCTAATGCTCCTATCAAGTAAAAATCAACATCTAGTTGTTTAAACGCTAACTCTAATATATCAAACACTTCTTTTAACTCACCCTCTTTTATATTACTCAAATTCATTTTTTAAATATTTATTGTAAATTTTAAGAGCAGTTTCTTTACATCTAGGATCATTTGTTATCATCAAATCCGCATATATCAATAATAAAGGTGCAAGATTTAGATTTTTAATATTGAAGAATTCATTTTTCCAAAATTTCTTATATATAACTAGGCTGCCATTATTATCCGGTATCAATTTTAACGCCCTCATGGTATCAAGCTTTGGCATATCTGTATATAACGTAAATTGAGCGGCCTTTAAATATTCAGTTACCAACTCCGCCGCATACTCACCACCAATAGTTATTTGATTATCATTAAAATTATATTCAATATCCTTTTCGATTTGTTCATTGTGTTTATATTTTCCAATTTCAAGGCTTGGCTTTAAGGTTTCTTTATAGCCATCAATCCATCTTTCTAATAATTCTCTTTTATTGGTTAACATTAATTTTTTCTCATCTTTATTTAATACATATCCTGCATCTTTTAGTCCATCAATAATATGCTTCACATTTCCTAATGCAACATTGGTTACACCTGCTAACGTTCGATAGGTATAAGCAATTGCATTTGGATTTAATAATAGATAAAAAACCGTTTTTAATCCAGTCTTTGTAAATGCTCGATTGGTGGTCACTGTTTTATTTTCTTTATCCTTTTTTTTATTCCCTTGTATTAAAACAAATAATTTTTCATGCTTTATGAAAATGTTTCCTTCAGTGTCCATATACGCTATGCCTAATTCTCTTAGCTTATTTTTAACTGCAGGATAGATATGCTCAGCAATTATTATAAAATTAGGGTTAACCCTCGCCTTATTTTCCAATGCTTCAATTTGATATGTTTTTACCTCTATTCTTATCTCGGCTTGAAATTTAACTTGCTGCTCATTCAAATTGAACGTAATTGTAGCAATATCATCGTTTATGTTATCCAAATGATAATCTGCTTTGAAGTTTGTTTCCACTTTTAACGCATCAATTGCTTTATATATGATATCTCTTTTGTTCATTTTTAATTAATGTTCACGGGCAGTGAACAAGCAAATATAGTGAACAATTTGATATGTTTAGTATTTTTCTCTTAATTTTTTAATGGGGAATTTTATGTGTAAAATTAAATTGAAGAATTTAAGGGGAAAGTGGTAGGGAAGCCTATTTGTCTGATCCTAGAAAAACCTCTAATTGGCTCTTCTATTTTTTTATAAGTGTCTGTAAATGTGCACGTTGGGAGATATAAATTATTTTACTCAATGGAATGAGTTAAATTACTCAATCGATTGAGTAATTCCAAAACAATTTTAATCACCAAGGTGACGAGGGATTACTGAAAAGTCATTATGCTTGGATTTTTCAATGATGGTGTAGTTTGTATTTATTTCACTTGGACATTGTAAAAGAAAAAATTGTAAATTGAAGCATACCTAATGTATAAAACATGAAAAAAATATTATGCTCAATTGGCTTATTTGTATGCGCTGCAATTGCAGAACCCCTTTTTGCCCAAGACGCTGCTATGATTTATCAAAAGCTTGATTCTATTGCAGTGATTGATCAAAAAGTAATGATGCCAATGCGGGATGGGATTCGATTAGCGACTGATATTTATCGACCAAAGGGTGAGGGTAAATACCCAATTGTGTTTTCACGCACACCCTATAATTTTAATACTTGGGCAGACGGTAAAATGGTAAACGGACCCCTGCAAGCTGCTTACGAAGCAGTCAGCAGAGGATATGTTTACGTAGTTCAAAATGAGCGTGGCCGATTTTTCTCTGAAGGCGAGTGGGATATTTTAGGTACGCCCATCACCGATGGTTATGATGCGCTTGAATGGATGAGTAAACAAAAATGGAGTAATGGTAAAGTTGGTTTGATTGGTTGTTCTTCTACTGCTGAATGGCAGATGGCGGTAGCTTCTCAAAACCACCCTGCATTGGCTGCGATGGTGGCACAAGGTTTTGGCGCAGGCGTAGGTCGCGTAGGTAAATTTATGGAACAGGGGAACTGGTACCGAGGTGGTGCGCAACAAATGTTATTCACTTCTTGGTTATATGGAACACAACACGATAAAATGGCCCCGGTTTTACCAAAAGGCATACAACAAAATGACTTACTGCGTATCCAAAAGTTTTATGATATGGGACCTGAAATGCCTAAAGTAGATTGGGCACTAGGTTTAAAACATTTACCAGTACAAGACATCATCAAAAATGCGCAAGGTGCTGATGGTATTTACGAAAAAATGATTGTAAGAAAACCAAACGATCCAGCTTGGTTCAATGGCGGATTGTATCATGATAACATGTCATTGGAAGTTCCTGCATATTGGTTTGTTAGCTGGTACGATGTTTCATCTGCCCCAAATATTGCTTTATTTAATCATGTGCGTAATGCAGCTAAATCAAAAAATGTAGCCGATAATCAATACCTAGTAATTGCTCCTGTTTTACACTGCTCTTATAAGCGCGCCACTGAAAATACAATTGTAGGTGAACGTAGTGTGGGTGATGCTAGATTAAACTACGATGAACTAACATGGGGTTGGTTTGATATGTTATTGAAGGGAGATCAAAATGATTTTAAAGCAAAACAACCACGAGTACGCTACTATACAATGGGCTCCAACAAATGGCAACAAGCTGAAAGTTTTCCTTTGCCTAATACCGAAATAAAAGATTTCTTTTTAGCTAGTGCGGGCAAAGCCAATACCCGCAATGGGGATGGTGCTTTATTATTAACGCCTCCTTCAAAAGATATTCCTGATGCATTCATGTATGACCCAATGAATCCAGTTGGTTCCTATGGAGGTAATGTTTGCTGTACTGGTAATGCTGTTCAAGGTGGCAGCTTTGATCAATCACAAATGGAATTACGAAATGATATTTTAGTATACACTTCAGAAGCATTATCTGAGGGAGTTGAAATCACAGGCTTTATAGAGTCAACACTATTTGTTTCTTCCACTGGACTAGATACCGATGTGACTATTAAATTAATTGATGTATATCCTGATGGGAAGGCTTATAATTTAGATGAAACCATTCAGCGTCTTCGTTATAGAGATGGTTACGATAAAGAAGTTTTCATGGAAAAGAATAAAGTATATAAGGTTGATTTAACACCGATGGTGACAAGTAATTATTTTCCAGCAGGGCATAAAATTCGCATCGAAGTTTCAAGTAGCAATTTTCCTAGATTTGATCGAAACCTTAACACTGGCGGAAATAACTACAATGAAGCTAAAGGTATAGTAGTGGAGAATAAAATTCACCATTCTAAACAATATCCTTCTGTGATCAAATTACCCTTTATAAAGAAATAAATATTGTTTTCGTTACAAGTTGGGGATCAAACCTGGGTATCTTTTGCTTATCATTAAAAGTTCACTTGCAGGAAGTTGTCCAATATCAATGGGTTTATCCTGTGGACGAAGTCCCTTTTGATTAATCCGATTAAATAAACTCCAATTTCTAGTATTCTGTCCAGGCTTAGGATCATCGGGTTCTTGTGCCTTGAGATCATAGCGCGTAAAATCGATAAGTTTTTCAGGGGTATTCGTTTTCCAATCCCTTAAAAAAGCGAGACGGAAATCCTTATTCATGAACCATCTAATTTCTTTTTCAGGTTCTGAACCGCATACACCAGATCCTCTTTGAACAAATTGATAGTTGATACTATCATTGTTTTTGAACTGCTCACGCCATAGCATTCCAAATTCCCCATGGGTGATGAATTTTGTTTCTGGCCAACGTCTCTTCATTTCTTTAAGCCATATTTCTAGTCCATCTAGCCCATTTTGTCGGTTATGATCTCTTTTTTCTAAATCCACTAAGCCAAGTTCCCAAATACAGGTAACCCAAGCAAATTTATTGAGCTCGAATCCTGTATCAAAATGCGCAGCAGTAGTGGAAAGTATCTCTTTGGTTCCAAGCTCAGTTCCCTGACGTAGAATGGTCTCAATAGGGCCGACCCCTTGCCTGCTTCCACATCGTATCCCATTTATAAATCGCGGTACAGGATATCTGGCATTTAGGAAATCAACAGTCCATCCGTCTAAGTTTACACAATCAATCAAATCCTCTTTTCCCTGCGCTGGCTTACAAAAATGTTCGCGCGAGGGATAATAAGGATAGGAAATTGAACCCTCCCCATCTCCATTATCAACCGCATACTGACTCCAGATATTTCCCTGACAAACATGAATACCTTCTTCTTCAGCAAGGAAACGCAGATTTTCTGCAGAAAGAAAACCAGCTACAACACTTTGAGGGCGATATCCTCCACCAACCATTTCCGAAACCATCTTCAAACCCTCGTGCAAATCGCGGTTCACCTGTTCGCGTGAGTTATACATATTTGCAAAATATCCTCCTGGTAAAAAAGTAATTTCATCACCATACTTTTTATGATAGGAAACAACCAGCTTTTTTATTTCCAAATAGTTGGGCCGCTGATCCTTCAGTGCTAGCCAACTGAATGTCCAAGTAATGCGAGCACCCGGCCAATTCTTTTCTATGGTTTCACGAAACTTACGCGCTCCCTCCGGTGAATGAATACCTGCTTCATCAACCCCTGAATTTTTATCGCGTGAAGTTTCAATCTGGTTCACCCGGACAACAGTACTAAATGTAAAATAACGGTTGCCCATAAAATTTAAACTTTCCCCTTTTAATAATGGTGAAGTAGTTTTTAGTTTCTCGGGGTAACCACTATTTTCGTCGGTGGAAAATAAATTAATTGCAGGCTGCGCCCAAGCAACTGTTTGAAAAAACATCAAAATTAAAATGTTGCATAAGATTTTATTTTTTTTCATACTGAATAAATATTTTTTATACACCTATTAATAGGTCCTTATTTTTTGTTTTCTTTAATTAACTTTTCTGCTTCTTGGATTATTCTTATTCTTGCCAATTGTTCAGCTTGCTGCTGAATCGTTTTCTGTTTTTGCCTATATAGCTCATATTCATTGGATAAATACGGCGCTTCCGGATAATCCCAACTATCAGTTCTAAAAAGAGGTACAGGAATAATTCTCTCTGCATCATTTACAAGATTACCGAGGGGATTACGTGCCCAAGCATAACGCAACTCTATTGGATTTTCAACTAAATCATTCCATACAATAATCCTTCTTTTATCATTTACTTGTTGTCCCTTTTCATTTTGCATTTTTACGTACTCCGCTTTTGCAGGATAAAAATGTCGATCCATACCTGCTATTGAAAATCCTTCCATAGGACGGTCATCCGATGATTTTACCTGTTTGCTAAAAGTTACCATTATCTTGTCATTCAGTTTTTCAATACCTTCAACAACTGCAGGTTCCCATCCCAGATTAAATCCATACTGAGTTGTCAAAGCCCAACGGGCCATCCTTTCGCCCAATTCCACTTTTTTTTGAGGATGGTACCAGTTTACTTGTTGGTCATAAGCACAAGCATAACCGGTATTGGATATACCCCTATAAGCATTAAACTGTCCCTCTCGAATATAAGGTGAGGGGTCCAACATTCTCAATTCATAATTATCTAATGTCTGTGGTTCTCCCCCGGCACTGAACTCTATAATTCCAAAAGGTAACTGCTTGTTATTAAACAAATTTCTCCAATCTGAAATTAATGCTTTGAAATTAGCTGCATACAATTTTGGACGAGCGTCACCTAGCGCATTATTATATCCCTGATGAAACACGATTCCTTTTACAGTAAGCCCACCAATAATAGCTACCATTCCTGTATACGATGATCCAGGAAAATTTCTATCAAGCGCCGGTCTTACTGAAGCTTTTACCGGCTTTGGTGCAGTCTCTTCTCCTTTCCTTTTTTGTTCAGCAGTTCTTTTCTCCCAATTGATAATTTTTGTTTTGAGATCTTCAACCGGATTAAATGCCGCTTCCTTATCATTCCATTGTTTTAGCAAAGAACTATTTTCAGGCATTGAAAGCAGTGTATTAGGAGATAACCATGCTTCAACGGTAGTACCCCCCAATGACAAATCGATTAATCCAATGGGTATCTTGCTAGCCATATGAATACGTCTGCCGAAAATATACCCCAAGCCTGAAAATGTCGTAACTGATTTGGGTGAACAAGAAAACCAAGATCCTTTCATATCATATCGTTCATGCCAGCTATCATATTCATTAATTCGCTCAAAATCTTTCTTTGGTAATTGATCTGCAGAACTTGGTATGGTCATAAGTCGAATATTCGGAAAATTGGCTGATAAAATTTCAGCATCTCCATGATAAAGTGCGGCAAGGTCAAGCTCCATATTACTCTGCCCTCCGAGTATCCATACATCCCCAATGAGTACATTGGTGAATTGTACCAAACTTTCTTTACCTGACACTTTCATTATCCGCGGCATTGCACTTGCTGTCATTGGATCAAGATAAATGAACCATTCCCCCTGTTTATTTGCATTAGCGGATTTGATCTGCCCCCCAAACTCAATTTTTATTTTTTCCAATGGAGCTGCCGATCCCCATATTCTAACCGGCTGATCACGCTGCAATACCATATTATTATCAAAAATATGGTTCGGACGAACTTGGGAATACGTTAGTTTTCCCGATGTTAGGAATAAAAAAAATAGAACAAAACTTGTAATTTTCATTTTTAAAAATTTATTATCAGCAATCCACTTTTTTAGTAAAGTGTTAATTCTTTCTTTTCATGAGGAATTGGATAAGCCGTAATCCATACTTCGGGATTAAATTTTGCAATACCCTCTTTCATTACCATAACTACCACCTCTATCTTTGCTCCTTTCATTTCTTCTGTCAACGGAAAATAATAGGTATAATTTGAATCGTCTGATGGCACAGGATATTCCCATGTATTACTTCTATAGGATAAACTTCGATCGGGTGCCCCAACCAGTTTTCCATTTACACGTAAAGCTGCATAAGCTCCTTCAATTCCATGTGTGCCGTTGAGCGCTACTGCTAGGTAACTCCCTTTAGGAATTTCATTGAGCACAAAGCTATGTTCAAATGCAGCTTTAGCAGTCATTGAACGATAAGCACTGAATAAATTAGATGCTCTCCAAAGATTTCTATTCACTGCCTTTCCATTTACGAAACCTTCAATTTCTAAAATCTTTTCAGGAGAACTTGGGAATCGCAAATATCTTATGGGCTTAGATGGGTCTAATTGTAAAACCATCGCTTTTCCGGCCAACAGTAAAATAGGTGACCATGTTTTTAAATCCACAGAGGTCTGCACCCGAATGGCTTCAAAAGATTTAAAAGGCTGAAGTGCTTGTTCGTCTCCAACAATAATTTTTATACTGTCAAGCGAAGTGAGGGCACCCAAGTCCAATCGAAATGCACCACCGTTAATTCGCAAATCCATTCTACCTTGCCTTCTACTCGGATAAAAAGATGTTTTAAGGTCACCATCAAAAAGATTTCGATCCCATAACCCCCGATCCACAAACAACTGCTGTGTAAAAAAAGCATCCCTTGCTTTCTGCACCTGAGGAATTTTTGTTGGTCCAGAACGCAATAGTGAACGAGCCTCTAAAGCATTATTATCCGCCGCAAAACAAGTTGCTTCATAAAGCGCTTCAGCATCAGCAGGCACAGGTATTGATTTCATATCACCCAATTTTCGGTGATACTTTTCATTTAGTGTTGTTCCCGAAAAAATTATTTCAATTGGTTTACCCTTTAATAATTCATTGATGGGTTTACCATCCATCATTACCTTCTGAAAATTATGCTCCGCATCATGAAAAGTGATATTTTTTTTCTCACCTGGAAAAGCAAGTAAATTAATTTTTAGTGGTTTTCCTACAACATCCCTTACTATTTCATAATCACAACCTTCAATAGATGGTTCAGAAAATTTTGCATAAGAGGCCAATAAAAGAGTGGAACGAAATGGAAGCACTTCAAT